>JADZBF010000337.1 GCA_020852215.1 Lysobacter sp.
CGCGTTTCGGCGTGATGCGCGCGCGCGAGTTCCTGATGAAGGACGCGTATTCGTTCCACAGCGACGACGACTCGCTGAAAGCCGAATACCAGAACATGTACGACACCTACGGCCGCATCTTCACGCGGCTGGGGCTGACGTTCCGCGCGGTGGTCGCCGATACCGGCGCGATCGGCGGCAGCGCCTCGCACGAATTCCATGTGCTGGCGGATTCCGGCGAAGACGCGATCGCGTTCTCCGACGGTTCGGATTACGCCGCGAACGTGGAGTTGGCCGAAGCGGTGGCGCCGGGCGAACGCGCAGCGGCGAGCGAAGCGATGCGCAAGGTCGAGACGCCGACGCAGAAGACCTGCGAAGACGTGGCCGCGCTGCTCGGCATTCCGCTGCAGCGCACCGCAAAGTCGGTCGCGATCATGGGCGCGGATGCGGATGGTCAGCCGCAGTTCGTGCTCGCGCTGGTGCGCGGCGATCACAGCGTCAACGAGATCAAACTCGCGAAGATTCCCGGGCTGGCCGAATACCGCATGGCGACCGAGGCGGAAATTGTGGAATACCTCGGCTGCGAGCCCGGCTTCCTCGGTCCGGTCGCGCCGAAAAAGACGATCCGAGTGATCGCCGACCGCAGCGTCGCCGTGCTGCACGATTTCGTCACCGGCGCCAACGAAGCCGGCCACCACTTGGCCGGCGTCAACTGGGGCCGCGATTTGCCCGAACCCGATCTGGTCGCCGACATCCGCAACGTCGTGGCCGGCGATGCCTCGCCCTGTGGCCAAGGCACGCTCGGCATCGCGCGCGGTATCGAAGTCGGCCATGTGTTCGCGCTGGGCCGCAAATATTCCGAGTCGATGGGCATGACCGTGCTCGACGCCAACGGCAAGGCCGCGACGCCGACGATGGGCTGCTACGGCATCGGCGTGAGCCGCATCGTCGCCGCGGCGATCGAACAGAACCACGACGACGCCGGCATCATCTGGCCGGACGCGATGGCGCCGTGGCAAGTCGCGGTGTGCGTGATCAATCCGAAGAACGACGCCAACGTCGCCGCCGCCGCGCAAGCGCTGTACGACGAATTCAACGCGGCCGGCACGGAAGCTGTGCTCGACGACCGCGGCCTGCGCCCGGGCGCGATGTTCGCCGACATCGAACTGATCGGCATCCCGCATCGCGTGGTGGTGTCCGAACGCGGACTCGCCGCCGGCACATTCGAATATCGCGCGCGCCGCGCCAGCGAAGCGGAACAACTCAGCCGCGACGCATTGTTCGAACGCCTCGCGGCGCGCTGAGCGAAGCCAACGCTTTTGTGGGAGCGGCGGAAGCCGCGATGGCTCTCGGGATGCCGTCGCGGCTTCCGCCGCTCCCACAACTGCGGCGTCAGAGATTCCGTCGCGTCGGCATCAGGATATTGCCGAACAACAAGCCGGCGATCAGCGCGATCAGAATATTGAGCGCGGTCAGCGCCGCGTCCTGTCCGGCTTGTACGTCTTGTTGCTGCAGAATCGTCAGCAACCCGCGCAGGCTCGCGCTGCCGGGCACCAGCATGATGATGCCGGGCACGCGCACCAATGCGCCGGGCCGGTTGGTCAGAAAACCGTACGTGTTGCCGGCGGCGGTCACCGTCAATGCGGCGAGAAATACGCCGACACTGCTGCCGAACGCGTCGCCGATGATGCTGGAAATCAAATACCCGCAAGCCGCAGCCGTCATCACCAGCGGATAATCGCGACGGTGCGAACGGAACAACAACGCGAACGCATACGTACACGTCAACAACGCGATCGCTTCGACCCACAGCGGTTGCGGGCGCCA
Organism: Lysobacter sp.; assembly: GCA_020852215.1. Taxonomy (GTDB): domain Bacteria; phylum Pseudomonadota; class Gammaproteobacteria; order Xanthomonadales; family Xanthomonadaceae; genus Lysobacter_I. Next base: position 1,807 of record JADZBF010000337.1, read on the forward strand.
TGCGCGAACCTCGGGTTCGAATCCCACCATCTCGGCGGCGGTCAGCGCCACCATCATGCCGATCGACAGTTTGACGATGGTGCTGAGCGCGCCGGCGAAACGCGCGGTGCCCGAGACCAAATTCTGATTGGTCAATTCGTTCACCGCATTGGTGAGCGTCAAGCCCGGCATCAGCACGATCAGCGAACAGATGACGACGGTGTTGAGATTCAACGGCGCGACGACGCTGGCGACGAGCACCGCGACCAGCGCGGCGATCACCGCGGCGATGGCGTCGCTGGCTTCCTTCAAGCGCGGCCGGTCCTTGGTCGCCACTTCCAATAGACCGATCAGCACGCCGGTACAGCCGGCGACGGCGATATCCAACCACGGCAAGCGCAAGAGGCCGGCGACGCTCGCGGACGCCAACCCGAACGCGAACACGGTCAGGATCAGGCTCAAGCGACTGGGCGGGCGATCCAGCGCGCGCATCGCCGCGATGCCTTGTTCGATGTCCATCCTGCCGGCCATCACCGACTCGGCGACGCGATCGACTTCCGTGAGTTTGTACAAATCGGTCTCGCCCGGCGGCAAGCGCACGACGCGCACGGTATCGCGCCGGCCGCCGCCGCTCTCGCCGAAGGAGAGGATCATGCCGGTGGGGTTCGACCACGCACCGCATTCCAAGCCGAGTTTCGCCGACACCGCGGACACCGCGCCTTCCAATCGGTGCGCGGTGGTGCCGTAACCGTGCAAGCGACCCGCCAACTCCACCACGAAATCCACGCGGGCAGCGTAATCGAGCGAGTCCGAAGGCGACGTCATCGCGACAGGATACCCGATGCGCCCTAGGCATCGCGCGAAATCGCAGACATGCGAGGACGTCGCGCACGCAGCGCACCGTCGGCATCGCTTCAAGCGCCTGGTCGTCAGTCAGCAGATCGAAAAACGCGGGTGCCTGTGGTCCGTATGGCATGCCTGAGCATATGCGATTGCTGGGCGCGGGAATTGCGAATAGCATACTTACGGACCGGCCCTGTGTGCTGTGGTTGATGTTTCGCGACTCCACCTGAGCAGTCGGGGCCTGCCCACTTTTTTTAATACCAGAATCATGTGCTTGGCGTTAAGTAAACGCCATTCCACTCCGCCGCCGGTTTTGCTGTTTTGTTGTTACCTCCGATGTAGGAAAACAAATGGCGATACTCCTTATCCTAGGTAGCGGCCCGGACGTGGTGCATGCCCGCGAGATGCCCCGCACCGCTTTTGACGCTATTGCAACGATCAACAATGCTTGGGCCGTGCGTCCCGATTGGGACTACCTGATTCACCCGGAAGATTTCCCGGAGAACCGTCGCCCGGCCGAGGTATTGCCCAACCAGCGGATTATTACGGCCGACTCATTTGTCTCTGCGCAGAATGCCTATGGTGGCTTTGTCTATGCGGGAGGCACTATGGCGTTTACGGCATCCTATTGGGCGTTAAAGGCTCTGCTTCCTCGTGTCATTGCCTATCTGGGTTGCGACATGATTTACCCTGCCAACAAACAGACACATTTTTATGGAACCGGCGCCGCAGACCCGCTACGCAGCGACGTCACGCTGCGTTCGCTGGAGGCGAAATCAGCCCGTCTTCTGGCTTTAGCCGCAAGGCAAGGCTGCGCATTGATAAACCTGAGCCGTGGGCCCAGCCGACTGGTGTTTCCACGGGCGGACTTACAAGGCTTGCGCTATGCGCAGCCGCTCTCATTCAATCCAGCGCAGGTCGCCGCCGCCTTGCAGGCTGAGGCTGATCTGGGCTACATGGTGGCTTCAGGGCGGTATTGGGAGGAGGCCGAACGCTTCGACACAGTAGCGTTAGACCGGATAGATCTGCTTTGGTCCGATGCGGCAGGGGTTGGATCCGAGCTGAAGGGCCTGGACAGAATCAAAGACGATTAACGCGTTGTTGAAAATCGATCTGAAAGATCATTTTCAAGCCGCGAGCCCTGCACTTGTACGGACTCGCGCCCCGCGAATCAATCACTTGCTCGCTTGCTTCGTCGTCGCAGTCATACATGTGTGAAGGGCCGAAGCGCTGATCGCAGCCGCGTGCCGAGGCATTCGCGTGGCGGTGTTGGTGCTGATCGGTTCGGGCAAAGGCTCGGATAACGGATGACTCTGCCCACTAATCGCGCACGCTTGTCGAAGCGTTTCGGCCGTTTGCTCCATGGGAGCAGGCGCATTGTTGGGTATCGTCCAGCCTTTCGGCATCAAGGCTAAGGCAAGGGCAGTGCACGCTGTTTGATGCCAAGCTTTAACTTTAAGATGCCTCCGAATGTCGAGATGCTGTCTCACTCGGCTTTAAAACTCCAGACTCAATACCATTAAGAAGGGCGGATCTTGTCATCACAGATATATCCGTCACCCAAAAGAAAACATCTGCAGAACTTAATAAAAATGACGTATCCATCTTCATACGAAAGAAAATTTCGTAATAAGTTTTGTTGTCAAACCTCTCTCTCGCAATCATAGAAGAAAAAAACCAGCCAATATCTTTCGCAGGATTTATTGTCGGAACAAATTTTTCATCAATCGCGGGCGCATCTGCGCCCGGCGAGACAGGAAAGTGATACATCACCACGATCTGTCTTAAATTCGCATCAACTTGAACTAAAAGGTCATACGACTTGTACTTAAGAATATAGAACGCACGCGGCTGCCCTTTTTCATGATGACATTCCACTTGAATAAAATCACCATGCAATGAACCAAGAACCGGCATGCGTATATTTTCCATCGACTTTTTAAGATAAATTGAAAAAAAATCGTCCAGCCGCTGAGAAAGCCTATTGACAGACGTTTCTCGCTCCGAATACAAAACGACTATTGCTATCGCCACCCCATAGCCAGAGAACTGAGCTATCGAAAGCCCTGGCTCTACCCACTCTTTTTCTCCGTATAAAAATGCCAAAAATGCTATGCACACACCGGCCATTAAGGAAATCAATAACAAAGCCAAAGCGATTAACTTGACCCATTTAGGCACGAATATAAAAGCACCTTTCTCCATGTCTTGATCTTCTCCATATGAATTTTGACTGCGTCGCCTGCCCAATACTCGATGAAAGCGACAATATGCAATGACGCCTCAGTAACTCACCAGATTCTTGAGAATCGACCTCGCTCACAAAAAAGAAAAGGTTGTGATTTGCGTGGTTTCACTATTCCAGAAAAGTTAAAATATAGGCTTATTCGGTATTTAGAAACCAGATCCGGCTTTCGTCTTGGCGGCACAAATAAAAGTAACATCAACTGATTTTGAAATAACTTCTAGCTCGCCTGCGAATCACGCTACTTTACACGGTAACTCATTCGTTCTCTCGCTACGCTCAACGCGGGTTGCGAATCCGCACATCGCCATCGATCACGGTCACAGGAATCTCGCGAAGGGATTGGCCTTTGCACGGGCCGGCGACGCACTCGCCTCGCTGCAGTTCGAAGGTCGCGCCGTGCGCCGCGCAAATCAGCGCGCCGTCTTTGCCGATCAGAAATTTTCCGGGCGCCCAATCCAAACGGCGTCCCGCATGCGGGCAGATGTTGTACCAAACGCGCGCTTCGTCGCCGTCGCGATAGACGATCAACGAATCCGCGTCGTCGCTCGCTTCGCTCGTCGGGTCCGCATCGTGCGCATGCGCGTCGATCGTCGCTTCGATCTCGATCGGCGTGCGTTGCGGCAGCGCGTCGAGACGCGCGAGCGTCCGGCCGGCGCCCGGGTCGCCGAGTTCGCCAGACCCATGCTCAGAATTTAACGAATCCATTACATCTTCGCTCATGCGGCGCCCGATACTGGCCTCACCGGCCTCGGCCATAGTCTGTCACGTCGTTCCGCCCATGAGCGCTCGCGCCTCCCGTTCGTCCCGCAAGTCGGACTCTCGTTTCCGTTTTTCCTTCCCGAATCCCTTCGCCGCGTATTCGCTGTTCCGGCGGCCTTGGTTCGCGTCATTGTTTTCGCCTCGCCGTCCGCGCGCGCCGCTGCTGCGCGTCGGCGTCGGCCTGCTCGGCTTGGCGCTGTTGGCTGTGCTGCTGGTCTTCGGCCTGTTGATCGGCGCCGCGATGCTGGGTGCGAGTCTGCTGTGGCGCGCCCGCGCGCGACGCAACGAAACGCTCGCGGAACAGGCGCGGACGCCGGGCGCGATCGACGGCGAATACCGCATCGTGCGCAAGGCCGTGCTGCCCTCGCCTACCGCGTCGGCGCGCTGAACGCCCACGCGATGACGAACGCCGCCGACGACATCGTCCCCGCTTCGCCGCGCCCGCGCATTCGCGTGCGCGACGGCGCGGCCGAAAAAACCTTCCCGGTGCGCCGCATCTACTGCGTCGGCCGCAATTTCGCCGACCATGCGCGCGAAATGGGCGCTGCCGCGCCCGCCTCGAAAGCCGATCGCGGCACGCCGGTTTTTTTCCTCAAGCCCGCCGACAGCATCGTCGTCGACGGCGTGGCCGCTTACCCGCCCGCGACCCAGGACCTGCACCACGAAATCGAGCTGGTGGTCGCGCTGGGCCGCGACGCGCCGCCGGGCACGCTCGATCCCGCGCAAGCGCAGTCGCTGATCTTCGGCTACACCATCGGTTTGGATTTGACTCGGCGCGATCTGCAGGCCGCGGCGAAAGCGAAAGGTCTGCCGTGGGATACCGGCAAGAGCTTCGACGACGCAGCGCCGATCGGCGAGCTGCTGCCGGCCACCGCCGTCGGCGATCTCGCGCCGCGCACGTTATCGCTGCACGTCAACGGCGAACTTCGCCAGAGCTCGACGCTCGATCAACTCATCTGGGACGTGCCGGAGATCCTGCACGAACTGTCGAAGCTCTACGCCCTGCGCGCGGGCGATCTGATTTTCATGGGCACACCCGCGGGGGTCGCCGCCCTGCGCCCCGGCGATGTTTGCGAGGGCCGCCTGGACGATTTGCTGCGTTTGGAGTGCCGGATCGTCTAGCCCGCGGTGTAGACTCCCGGCACCACAGCCAACCGAGGGGTCAGTCGCCATGGGCATGATGAGTGAGTTCAAAGAATTCGCAATGAAAGGCAATGTCGTCGACTTGGCGGTCGGCGTCGTCATCGGCGCCGGTTTCGGCAAAATCGTCGGCGCACTGGTGGACAAAGTGATCATGCCGCCGGTGGGGCTGTTGATCGGCGGCGTGGATTTCTCGAAATGGGCGATCACGCTGAAAGAAGCGTCGGTCGACGCCGCGGGCAAGGAAATCCCGGCCGTGGCCATCGGCATCGGCGAATTCCTCAACAGCATCATCCAATTCATGATCCTGGCGTTCGCGATCTTCATGGTGGTCAAAGCCATCAATCGCATGCGCAAGCCCGAAGCCGCGCCGGCGCCGGCCGAACCGACCGAAGACGTGCTGCTGTTGCGCGAAATTCGCGACGCACTGAAGAAATGACCGCGTCGGTCGCGTTGACGACGCGACCGCGCTGCGCATAGCGCCCACAGGCCGCGAGCTGATACGCTCGCGGCCTGTTCGTTTAGCAGGCTGTTGAAAAACAGCCTGCTAACGCAGCCGGGGATGGTTGCGACGACGAAGCGAGCGCGTAAGCGATTGATTCGTCGCGAGCGAGTCAGGACATGTGCCTGACTCGTGACTTGACTGTGCCGGCAGGAGCCGGCACGAACGGCGAAGCCGGCCGCGAAGCGGCGAGCCGCAAGGATGCGGCGAGTCAAAAAGATCAGGAAGATCGTTTTTCAACAATCTGTCAGGGGTCGCCCATGCGTTCGACCGCATCGCGTTTCGCCGTACCGTTCACTGCCGTACCGTTCGCCGCTGCGGCGTTGTCGGTCGCCGTTCTTTCCGTTGCGCTGCACGCACCGAACGTCGATGCCGGCCCGCGCACGAAACAAGCCGCGCCCGCCGCGCCGCGCGAAGTGCGTATCGCCGACACCGCGCTCGCCGTCGCCGCCGATCTGCGCGAACGCGCGCTGCAGGACCGCACCTCGTGGGCGGTGGTGGAATCGCTGACCACGGAAATCGGCCCGCGCCTTGCCGGCAGCGAAGCCGACGCCCGCGCGGTGCGTTGGGCGGAAGCGAAGTTCAAGGCGCTGGGTTACGACAAGGTGTGGCTGGAGGAAGTGCGTTTCCCGAAATGGGTGCGCCGCAGCGAACGCGGCGAAGTGGTCGGCGATCACGCGCAGCCGCTGACGCTCACGGCCCTCGGCGGCAGCGCCGGCGGCACGGTCGAAGCCGAGGTGGTGCGCTTTCCCGACCTGGCCGCATTGGAAGCCGCGCCGGCCGGTTCGCTCGCCGGCAAGATCGCCTTCGTCGATTTCCGCATGACCCGCGCGCGCGACGGCAGCGGTTACGGCCCGGGTAGCCGCGTCCGCAGTCGCGGCCCTTCGGCGGCGATTCGCGCGGGCGCATCCGCATTCCTCATGCGCTCGGCCGGCACCGATTCGCATCGCACCCCGCACACCGGCATTACCCGCTACGAAGAAGGCCTGACGCCGAGTCCCGCGGCCGCGCTGTCGGTGCCCGACGCCGACCAACTCGCGCGTCTGATCGCGCTCGGCAAACCGCTGCGCGTGCGCGTGGCCCTCGATTGCGGTTGGGACGGCACCGCGATCTCCCACAACGTGATCGGCGAAGTAACCGGCGCGATGAGCGCGACCCGCTCGAAAACGGGCCGCAGCGGCGCGCAAGGCGACGCCAGCGACGTGGTGGTGATCGGCGGGCATCTGGATTCGTGGGATTTGGGCACCGGCGCGATCGACGACGGCGCCGGTATCGCGATCACCATGGCCGCCGGCCATCTGATCGCGCAGTTGCCGAAGGCGCAGCGCCCGCCGCGCACCATTCGCGTGATCGCCTTCGCCAACGAAGAACAAGGCCTCTACGGCGGCAAAGCCTATGCCGAGCGCTACGCCGCGGCGGTGGCGAAGCACCAGATCGTCGCCGAAAGCGATTTCGGCGCAGGCCGCATCTACGCCTTCAACAGCAACGCCGCGCCGCACGCGCAGGGCGCGATCGCGCGAATCGCCGAAGCCTTGAAACCGCTGGGCATCGAACGCAGCGAAAAAGGCGGCCCCGGCCCGGATGTCGGACCGATCGCCGAACGGGGCGCGATCTGGGGCTGGCTGGCGCAGGACGGCAGCGATTATTTCGATCTGCACCACACGCCCGACGACACGCTGGACAAGATCGATCCCGCCGCGCTGGCGCAGAACACGGCGGCGTATGCGGTGTTCGCGTATCTCGCCGCGTCCGCCGACGGATCGCTCGGCAGCGCACCGAAACCGGCTCCCGCACCCGCGCAGCCGAGCGCACGCTGACCCCGCGACGCCACGACGGCGCACGGATGCCTATCGACCACACCGCAAGGAGACGCCCGATGTCCGATACCGATACCACCGTCAACCCGATGATCACCGATGCCGTCACCCAGACCAACGTGAAAGTGCTCGGCGAAGCGCCCGCCGTGTCGATGAGTTCGATTGATCAATCGATCGCGCAGGCCACCGGCATCCTGTTCCAGAACGCCGTCAGCGCGCAGCAACAACAGAACATCGCGGCACTGGCGGCGACGAACCAGGGCATCATCCAAATCTACAGCGTCGATACCATGGCGGCGGCGGGCGCGACCGCCAATCTCGATATCCCCGATCACCAAGCGCTTCTGGTGCGCGCGCAGCAAGCGATGGACGCGACGCGAGTCTCCAGTACATCGGCGTACGACGGCGTCGCGCCGCAGATCGAAGCGGCGGTGAAGCTGGCGAACGAAGCGGCGCTGGAGAACGCGAGCGCATTCGCCTATGCCGTGCGCGTCAACGGCGACGCCGTGGCGGCGTCGCTGCAGGCCATCGATAAAGCCTTCCACGACGGATTGATGCGCACGGTGCAAACGGCCGCGACCGCCGCCTGCCTCGAAGGCATGTTGCGGAACCCGGAGAAAGCCGAGGACTACAAGCAGGTGCTGGACGCGATCAAGCACCTGGATTGAAGCGGCTGATGCGAGGCGCGCGTGATACGAACCGTCAACGCGCGCGTCGCGCCCACGCCGACAGCAACACCGCCGTCGCCGACGCGACGTTGAGACTTTCCACCGCGCCGGTGCCGCCGATCGACACGCGCAAATCGCAAGCCGCGGCGAGGTCGGCGTTCATGCCCTCGCCTTCCGCGCCAATCACATAGACCGCGCGCTCGGGCAACGCGACATCGAACAGATCGCGGCCGCCGCGGACCACGGTGGCGTAGAGCGCGAACCCCGCGCCGCGCAATTGCGCGATGGCGTTGTCCTCGCGGCCCAGGCGCACGAACGGCACCGCTTCGGCGCCGCCCTCGGCCACGCGCGCGGCCGCGCCGGACAGCGCCAGCGTCGAATGCTTCGGCAACAAGGCCGCACTCGCGCCGAAATGCGCGGCGGAACGCAAGATCGCGCCGAGATTGTGCGGATTGCCCACGCCGTCCAACCACAGCGCACAGCACGGCCCCGGCGGCAGATCACGCAACCACGACGATAGCGGCGTGGGTTCTTCGCGCAGCACATCGGCGACCACGCCCTCGTGATGCGCGCTGGCCGCGAGTTTCTGCAGATCGGCGTCGTCGACCACGCGATAACCGACGCGATGGGCGACGCACCACTTCAACAGCGGCTGCAACTGCGGAATGCGCGCTTCGGCCAGATAGAGTTTGCGCAGATCCTGCGGGCGGCGCTCGAACGCGGCGCGCACGGCGTTGACGCCGTAAAGGCGCAGTTCCGCATCGCGGCGCGGGCGCGGCGATTCGGCATGGCGCGATTCTGAATGGCGCGAGTCGGCGTAGGGGCGAGGTGGCGATCGGTCGTTCATGGCATGCATTCTAGGCGCGTGCACCGCCGAGGGCGATGTCGGCGTCAGCGGAACGAGGCGACCGCGACTCGCTCAGTCGCGGAACAAAAACCACCAAGCCCCCGCCAACGCTGCGATCGGCAATCCCCAGCGCAGTAGCCACCCCAGCGCACGCCCGCCGGCTCCGTCGCCCGAACTCACCGTCGCCGGACGCGCGACGCGCAATGTCGCTCGCAGGTTCTCGATGTCGCGCGCGGCCTTGTCCACATCGATACGGCCTTCGACTTGCTGATCGATGGCGACCCGTTCGAGCAGCACATGCACCTCGTCCAACGCCGCGTGTTGGTCGTCGTGGCTCTCCAGATCGGCGATCATCGTCGCCGCTTCCGCATACTTGCCTTCCAGCATCGCTTTCGCGGCGCGCTTCGGCAGGCCCTCGGGCACCGTCATCGAGTCGACCTCCCTGTGCGATCGCGATGACCGGCGGTCGTCAACGACCGAACAGGAACCACGCCGCAAACGCGCCCAGCACCAACAGCACCAGCCACGACAAGCCGCGACCGCCCTGGTCGCCGGGCATTACCGTCGGCGTATGTCGGCCGGCCATGACTTCTTTGGAGCGTTCGCGGTTTTCGAGCTGCCCTTTGGTTTCGGGCTGATGATGCGCGCCGCTGTGACTGCCCGTCGTCTTCGCCGTCTGCAACTGAGCGGCGATCTGCTGCACCATCTGCATCGCCGACTTGAGGTCGTCGCCGGTCAACTCGCGCACCAACTTGATCGCGGTCATCTTGTCGCCGCGCAGCAGCGCATCGATCACCGCTTGAGGGACTTCTCGCGGAGCGTTCATCGCCTCTTTCCCCAGTGGGTGGACTGCGGGCAGGATAGCGCGTCCGCCCGGGTTTGGTTGAATCCGAGCGGCATCCGCCCGCTCCGAGGACGAACTCGCATGCGTATCGAAGTCCGGCACGGCGACATCACCGTTCTGGCGGTGGACGCCATCGTCAACGCCGCCAATCCCGCGTTGGCCGGAGGAGGAGGTGTGGACGGCGCGATCCACCGCGCCGCGGGGCCGGAACTGCACGCGGCCTGCAAAGCCATTCCGATGGTCGCCCCCTTCGTGCGCTGCCCCGTCGGCGAGGCGCGGATCACGCCCGGCTTCGCCCTGCCCGCGCGATTCGTCATTCATACCGTCGGCCCGGTCTGGAACGGCGGCCGCGACGGCGAACCCGAACGTTTGGCCGCCTGCTACACGGCCTGTTTGCGACTGGCCGCCGAACACGACATCGCCTCGATCGCCTTCCCCGCCATCAGTTGCGGCGTCTACGGCTACCCACCCGACGACGCAGCCCGCATCGCCGTCGCGAGCCTGCGCGCATGGCGCGAAGCATTGCCCGAACGCATCGTGCTTTGCGCCTTCGATGCGGCGATGGCGGAGAGGTATCGGCGGGAAATCGGAGACGCGCTGGGTTTCGATTGATCTGCAGTGCGTTCGATGCGAGTGCAAACGCACCTGGATTCGTGCAGGGGCGTTTCAAAAACAACTCTTTCGATCCCGTCATCCCGGCGAACGCCGGGATCCAGCTCAAACGATTACCGCAAAAAAGCTGGGTTCCGGCGTTCGCCGGAATGACGAAGCTATCGTCGGACGGAATTCGGGTACGTCGAGATAGCCTCCACACCATGCTTCAGAGGCATGTCGGCTGACCGATGCGCATCGACAATTTTGGAAAGAAGCGTTTTCTTGCCTCCAACGACTCCTCAAGCATGCCCACCCACCGCCGGCGTCTTCGCCTCCAGCTCGGCGAGCTGATGCTTCACCGCCTCCGGCGAATGCGTGAATCGCGCCAGCAGCAGATAGAACGCCGGGACCACGAACAACGACAGCAGCGTCGAGAACGCGACGCCGAAAATCACCACGATGCCGATCGTGGCGCGACTGCCGGAACCGGGGCCGCCCGCGATCACCAGCGGCACCGCGCCTACGATGGTCGCGACCGAGGTCATCATGATCGGTCGCAGACGCACCGCGCAGGACTCGAGAATCGCCTCGCGAATGGACTTGCCTTCGTCGCGCAATTGATTCGCGAACTCGACGATCAGGATGCCGTTCTTCGCCGCCAAACCGACCAACATCACGATGCCGATCTGACTGAACAGATTGAGCGTGCTGCCGGCGATCCAAAGCCCGAGCAACGCGCCGAGTACGCCCAGCGGCACCGTCAGCATGATCGTCGCCGGGTGGACGAAACTCTCGAACTGCGCGGCCAGCACCAAGTACACGATCAGCAACGCCATCGCGAAGGTCAACAACACCGCGCCGCCTGCTTTCTGGAATTCGCGCGATTCGCCTTTCCAGTCGATCTGCGCGGTGTCGGGCAATTCTTCGCCAATGACCTGTTCCGCCCAGGCCAGCGCATCGCCCATCCGATACCCGGGCGCGAGGCCCGCGGAAATGGTGATCGCGCGCAGACGATGGAAGCGATTGAGACTACCGGCCTCGGCCAATTCGGTGAGCGACACCAGATTCGACAACGGCACCAGCTCGCCGCTGCGCGCGCGCACTTGGATCGCCGACAAATCGCTCGGCGTCGCGCGCACTTCGCGCCCCGCCTGCAGAATCACGTCGTATTCCTCGCCATTGTCGACGTAAGTGGTGACGCGGCGACCGCCCATCATCGTTTCCAGCGTGCGGCCGATCTCGCTGACCGATACGCCCAAATCCGAAGCGCGCGCGCGATCAATCACCACGCGCATCTGCGGCCGCGTTTCCTTGTAGTCGGAATCGACCGCGAAGAATTGCGGGTTCTTCTCCATCCGCGCCATCACGCGGTCGCGCCATTGCGCCAATTCGCCGTATTCCGGCCCGCCCAGCACCAACTGGAACGGCTGTCCGCCGCCGCGGGTCAAACCGGTGCGCACCTGCGGGTTCACGCGCACGCCCGGCAATCCAGCAAGCTCTTTGCGCACTTGCTGCACCACATCGTCGGTGGTGACCGTGCGCTTGTTCCAATCCTGCAGGAAGACGATCGCCTGCCCGGTGTGCATTTCTTCGCTGGCGCCGAAGCCGCCTGGCACGCGCGTGTTGACGCGCTGGATCGACTTGCCTTCGCCCACGTCTTTCAGCAACACCGATTCCACTTTCTGGATCTGCGCGACGCTGTAGTCGAAACCCGCGCCTTCCGGGCCCACCATCGACGCGAAAAACACGCCGCGGTCTTCCGGCGGCGCCAATTCGCTGGGCACCATTCGGAACAACACCACGCTGGCCGCCATCGCGCCCAACATCAAGACCACGAACAACCAGAAGCGCTGCACGCTGCGTTCGAGCAAGGCTTTGTAACCGCGGGTCAGCGCATCGAAGCGACGTTGAATCCAGGCGTTGAAACGACTTTGCCGCTCGACGCTGTGCGCACGCACCAACTTGGAGCACATCATCGGCGTGAGCGTGAGCGCGACGAACGCGGAAATCGCCACCGCCGCCGCCAAAGCCACCGATAGTTCGCGGAACAAGCGCCCGGTGTTGCCTTCGAGGAATCCGATCGGCAAAAACACCGCCACCAGCACGGCCGTGGTGGAAATCACCGCGAACGCGACCTGCTTCGTGCCGCGTTTGGCGGCGACCAAGGCCGGTTCGCCCAAATCCGCGCGGCGCTGCACGTTCTCCAACACCACGATGGCGTCGTCCACCACCAGGCCGATGCACAGCACCAGCGCGAGCAACGTCAACAAGTTGATCGAGAACCCGAACGCGTACAGCGCGATGAACGCGGCGATCAAACACACCGGCACCGTCACCGCCGGAATCAAGGCCGCGCGCGCGCTGCCGAGGAACAACCAGATCACGATCAGCACCAGCGCGATCGCCTCGAACAAGGTTTTCCACACCTGTTTGACCGCCGCATCGATGAACACGGTGGTGTCGAAGGCGACGAAGATGCGCGTGCCATCGGGGAGAGTCTTCTGGATTTTTTCGGCTTCGGCGCGCGCGGCGCGGGCCACGTCCAGGCTGTTCGCGGTCGAGGTCTTGACCATGCCCAGACCCACGTTCGGCGTGCCGTTGCTACGGAAATACGCGCGGCGTTCGGACGAGGCCAATTCCACTTTCGCCACGTCGCCCAAGCGCACCACGTAACCGTCGTTGCCTTTGCCGAGCGGAATCTGCGCGAAATCGTCGGATTTGCGATAACTGCGCTCCACGCGCAGAGTGAAATCGCGCGCCTGCGATTCGATGCGACCCGCCGGCAGTTCGATGTTTTCGCTGCGCAAGGCGCTTTCGACATCGCTCGCGGTCAAACCGCGCGCCG
>JADZBF010000338.1 GCA_020852215.1 Lysobacter sp.
ATGGCGCTGTATGCGTTGTCCTCGATACCCGGTGCGTTCGCGCTCGGTCTTCTCGGGGCGTGTTTCGAAGTCGTCGGTTGGTCGGCGTATTGGTCCGCTCAACGATCGATGCGGTCTGGCGACTATGCGAGCGTAATCGAATGAGAACCCTGTTCTTCGACCTCGACGGCACCCTGATCGACTCCGCGGTCGGCATCACCCGCTGCGTGGCATATGCGCTTGAAGGCATGAGTCATCCGGGCGTCCCCGACGACGCATTGCGTGCTTGGATCGGCCCCGCGTTGCGCGTCAGCTTCGGTGCGTTGTTCGCCGATTCGAACGATGTCGAACGCGCGGTCGCGCTGTATCGCGAACGTTACGACACCGAAGGCTGGGCCGAACACAGCGTCTATGCCGGCATCGGCGACGCGGTGCGCGACTTGCGCGACGACGGTTATCGCCTCGCCGTCGTCACCGCCAAGAACGAACCGCATGCGCGACGCATCGTGTCTTCGCTGCCGTTCGGCGACTGCTTCGAGGACATCGTCGGCGCGACGCTCGACGGCCGCCTCAGCCATAAGCCCGAACTGATCGACGAAGCGCTGTCGCGCCTCGGCGTCGATGCGACGCGCTGCGCGATGATCGGCGACCGGCACCTCGACATCGAGGGCGCGCGCCATCACGCCATGCCGGGCATCGGTGTGCTGTGGGGGTTCGGCGGCGAGTCCGAATTGCGCGCGGCGGGCGCCGCGACGCTGGCGCGCACCCCGCAGGACTTGCGCGCGAGCGTCGCGAGCGCGCTCTCCGCCGGGCCGGCGCGAATGTGAATTCCCTTTGCCGCGAAGCAAGGTTCGCTATCGGCGTTCCAGTCGCTTTCGTGTAGGCTTCGTTCTGGAAAAAAGGGGGCGGAGTCTTCGATGAAACACCGGATTTTATCGGCTTTGATTTTATCGGCGCTGTTGATCGGTGCCTTGAGCCTGACCACGGTCGCCGTCGCGGCCGACGGACAAGCCGCCGCGAGCGCCACCGAACACGTTCGGGATGGCGTTCGCTTCGAAACCGGCGCGGAGCCGGCGTTCGTGATCCGTCGCGAAGTACCGACCGTGTGGGATCCGAAGGCGCCCGGCGCCGACGACCGTCGTTGGCGGCAGTGGCGCTACGATGTGCAAGCCGACCGACGCGGCGGGCGCGACATCGTCTATCGCGATGTCGTGTACCAGCCCAGGACGGCTTCGCTGATCGGCGAGGCGGGCAAGATCGAGATCGAGTTCAACCCCGAATTCCAGGCGCTGCGCATCAACCGCGTGGAATTGTTTCGCGATGGCCATTGGCAGAATCGATTGGTGCCCAACAAAATCTCGTTGGCGCGTCGAGAACAGGACTTCGAGCAAAACATGACCAACGGCAGCGTGTCCGCGCTGATCGTGCTCGAGGACGTGCGTCTCGACGATATCGTGCGATTCGCCTACACCGTGACCGGCAGCAATCCGATCCTCGGCGGACAAACGTCCGACACCGCGCTGTTGGGTTGGCGCAATCCGATGCTCGAAAGCGGCCTGCGCGTGCTGTACGACCCGGGCGTTGACTTCGCCCTGCATCGCGAGAACACCGAGATGAAACCGACGGTGCGCCGCACCGCCGATGCGCTGGAAGTGTCGTTCCGCGCCGAGCGTTCTCCGGCGGTCGTCGCCGACGAAGGTTACCCCGCGTGGTATCAGCCGTACCCGATGGCGACGATCGCGCCGAAGCGACGCTGGACCGATGTCGTCGCATGGGGCATGCCGCTGTACCCGAAATACGACGAAGCTTTCGACGAGGATTTGGAACGCAAGATCGCGCAGTGGCGCGCGTTGCCGGACGACGCCGCGAAACTGACCGCGGCGTTGCGTTCGGTGCAGAACGACGTGCGTTATTTCGGCGTCGAAATCGGCGACAACACCCATAAACCGAATTCGCCCGGACAGGTCTGGCGCAGCCGCTACGGCGATTGCAAAGATAAAGCCTGGCTGTTGTCCACGTTGCTCGGACGGCTCGGCGTCGAGGCGGTGCCGGCGTTGGTGTCGGTCGATCGCGGACGCGCCATCGCCGATTTCGTTCCGTCGGCCTCGGTGTTCGATCATGTGATCGTACGCGCGAAGATCGGCGGCGAGACGGTGTGGGTCGATCCCACCATCGATCAGCAGGGCGGCGACCCGCGCAAAGTCGATTTGAGCGACTACGGCATGGCCCTGCCGGTGGTGGCGGGAACCGACGCTCTGCAAGCGATTCCGGCGCCGAAACAAGCGAATGCGGGCGTCGAGATGTACGAGCGCATCGTCGCCAGCGAAAATAACCAAAGCGCGGTTCTGGACGTGGAAACGGTCTATACCGGCTCCATCGCCGATTACCAGCGCCGCAGGACGCTGAGCCAACGCGACGAGGATCTGTCGCGCCATTACGCCGAGTACTACAGCAAACGCTACGGCGAACTCGAGATTCTCGACAAACCGGCGATCGAAAACGACTTGGAGCGCAACGTGCTGCGCGTTCGGGAACGCTATCGTCTCAAGGCGCCGTTTCGCGTCGAGGACAGCTTGCGGGTGTTGAACGCCTTCGCCGACGCGCTGGATGGCACGAACGAGTTGCCCGAATACGTCGTCCGCAGCGGTCCGCTGAATTACGTCGCGCGCGGGCGCTACCGTCACGAAACGTCGATCGTCTTGCCGGAGCGTTGGCAGCCGGCATTCCGCCCGGAAAACAGCACGGTCGAGTCGCCGACGTTCCGCTTTCAGCGCAAGATCGAACTCGCCGATCGCAACGTGAAGTTGGTGTACGACATGACCGTCGACGCCAGCGAAGTGCCGGCGGCGCAGGTCGCTTCGCATCTTCAGGAATTACGCAAAGTGCGCGAAAAAGTATCGGCCACACTGCGCTTCAATATTCCCGCAGCGTCGAACGACGCGCAACGCCAGCAGCGCCTTCGCGCCTTGCTCGAAGAATCGGTCGACGGCGAGGAGAAACCATGACGGACATCGTGCGCAGTCCACGCTTATCGATGCGCGGCGTAGCGCTCGCGTTGGCGCTGTTCGCAGGGACGGCGGCGGGTGCGCAGGTCGCGATGGCGCAGTCGGACAAGGCGAGCGCGCCGCCGACGGATGCTGCGCGCCCGGCGTCGCAGCCGATCAACACCGCCGCGAACCCCGCCGCGAACCCCGCCGCGGACCCCGCCGCGGACCCCGCCACGGACCCCGGACGCGCCTGGGCGCAGTTTCTGGAGACGGCGGATTTTTCGTCCAGCGTGGCTGCCTACAAGGTGCTGAGCGAACTGTCGTATACGCAGACCGAGGTCGATGCCGACGCATGCGCGCAACATCGCGATGCCTTGGCGGCATCGATCCGGAAGGTACCGATCAGCATCGCGCTGCATCGCGCCGCGATGCTCTGCGCCGAAGCCGCGCACGACGATGCGACGGCGGAGCGAGAACTGGCGGCCGTCGCGGCGCTATCCAAGCTGGCGCTCGCCGACCGCGGCGGCACCATGGGTCGTCCGATCCGCGTCTTCCTGCTTTGGGACATCTACGCGTTGCTGAACTCGCTCGGTTACGAATTCCGTTACGAGTATTTCGAAAAGGCGCGCCCACAGCGGTATTTTCCGCATATCGTCGCGGTGTGGGACCCCAAAAAGAAGACGGAACGGCATTTCGAGTTCGATTACATCGACGTGGCCGCGACGATCAATCGCGACGACCCGCTCGCGATCTATCCCTACCAACGTAATCGTCTGTCGCAGATGTACGTGCAGAGTCTGCTCGAGAGCGACGAGCTGATCGCGTACGACCTGGATGCGGTGCTCAAGGCGTCCGAGGAAGACGACGACAACGAACGTCTCAAGTTGCTGCGGGCCGGCGCGGTGCGCGGCGGAATCCAGTCGGCGATGACCTGGATGTTGTTCTGCCACCAGCGGGAGATCCCGGGCTGTTCGGACGGTTTGGTCGATGCCTTGCTGCCGCAGGCGGAAAAAGGATACGCGGTCCCGAAAACGCTGTTGGCGGTCGCTTACGCCACAGGGATCGGTTTGCGCAAAGATCGCGCCACCGCCGAAAAGATGCTGGCGGCCGCGGACGCGAATTGGCAACCGCATGCGGCCAGCGTGTATTTCGTTCGCACCATGCGTCAGTTCGAGGAAGGGCGTTTGTCGAAAGACAACGAACGCATCTTGCGTTCCGCCGCAAGCGCGGGTAACGGCGAGGCTGAATCGTTGCGGGTGATGCTGAGCGTGTTGGACGATACCCGGAAGCCGCTCGGCGAGGCCGAGATCGCATTGCTGCAAGGGCCGGAGAACAATGCGCTCGGCCTCGGGTGGTCGGTGATCGCCAGTCACTATGAGGCGACCGGCCGCGAAGAGGAGATGCGCGATGCGGTGCGCCGTTCGGCGGAGGCCGGGCTGCCCGCGATGCAACAGATGTACGCCGATTTTCTGTTCAAAAAAGCGTCCGATCCGAAATCGCTCGCGGAAGCGCGCGCGATGATGGTTCGCGCCGCGCAGGGCGGCGATGTGGACGCCATGCGCGCCCTCGCGCTGGAGAGCGCACGCCAATCCGATTGGGCCGCCGCCGCCGCGTGGCTGCAAGCCGCGGTGGACGCCGACGACATCGACGCGATCCTGGACCTCGCCGGATTGATCGAAGAAAGCGAGCGGCCCGGCGTCAACGGCAAACCCGAGGACGCTTTCGATCTGTACTCGAAGTTATCGAAGACATCATACGGCGCGCGCGCGCGGCGCGGCATGGCGCGCATGGCGGTTCGTGGCGTCGGCACCGCGCGCGATCCGGTCAAGGCCATGGCGTGGCTGAGGTTCGACGCGGAGCAGGGCGACACGCAATCGCAGACCCTCCTCGGGGCAGGTTTATTGGGGGGCGAATTCGGCAGCGTGGACATCGCGGGCGGCACCCGATGGCTGAAACAAGCGATCGCCGCGGGCGACGACAATGCGAAATCGATGTACGGCACATGGTCGATCAAGTACGGCCCCGACCGCGCATCCCGTAGCGAGGGCCGCAAATTGCTGACGGAGGTCGAAGCGACCGACGACGAATTCGCGCGCAACAATCTCGCGTGGGCGTTATGCGTGTCGCCATACGACGACGTGCGCGAACCCAAAGCCGGCCTCGATTTCGCTAAACGGATGGAAGCGAAGATCGTCGCGCTCGATTTCGCGGCGCTCGATACCGTAGCCGCCTGCTATGCCGCCAATGGCGATTTCGCGCGCGCGGTCGATCTGCAGAAAAAGGCCATCGCCTTGCTGCCCAAGCAGGACGACGGCAAACCGCAGAGCAATACCGGCGCCTACACCCGCGTTTTCCGCCGGTCGGACATGTATGGCGCCGGGCAGGCGTACATCGAAACGAACCCGGCCGAAAACAAGGAATAGCCGTCGCGATGCGGGTCCGATAGCGGGTCCGATCGCGCGTCGCGCGGTCGCTGTCTACGTTTACAGCGTGTTTCTCGACGGCAGTGCGCGGTCGATGTGGTAGCGTTGGGCGATCAGGACAGGACCCACG
>JADZBF010000339.1 GCA_020852215.1 Lysobacter sp.
ATGCTACGCCCGAAGCCTCTTCGGCGCCCGTGCGTACCCTCATGCCCCATCTGCGTTTCGAACTCGACCGCGACCATGTCGAACTGCACCAATTGCTCAAGCTCAGCGGGCTCTGCGATAGCGGCGGCGCCGGCAAGCATCTGGTCGCCAGCGGCGCGGTGCGCGTCGATGGCGCGATCGAATCGCGCAAGACCTGCAAAATCCGCGCGGGACAGCGCGTCACGCTGCGCGGCCCCGGCGGCGACACGGTCATTGATGTGATCGAAGCCTGACGCCGATCGTTCGACCCGGGTCGTTCGACTCGTCGATCGAAGTCGATTGCGCGGTTCGTCTCTGCTCAGGCTTGTTTCGCGTTCTGGTCCGGCTCGATCAGCGCTCGAGCGAACGCTATCGCCGCAAGCGCGCCCGCGCATTGGGCCAGCACGAAGCCGCCCACGTCCGCAAAGCGAATACCGGCGAAGGTCTGGGTGAATGCGCGCGCCAACGTCACTGCGGGATTGGCGAACGAGGTGCTGGGGGTGAACCAATACGCCGCGAAAATATACGCGCCGACCAAGGCCGGCACCGCCTGCGGGCGATGGCGAACGCCGAAGAGAATCGTCGTCAGCAAGCCGAAGGTCGCGACCGCTTCGCTGAACCATTGCGCAGCGCCGGTGCGCACGTGGTCGCCCGGTTGCCATAAGGCTTCGCCGAACATCGCGTGCGCGACCGCAACACCGACGATCGCGGCGATCGCTTGCGTCGCGATGTACGCGAACAGAGGCGCCGGCAAACGCTCGCCGCGCAGACGCATCGCCGCGCTCACCACCGGATTGAAATGCGCGCCGGAGAGCGGGCCGAGCGCGACGATCAGGACGTACAAGCCGCCTGCGGTCGCCGCTGCCTTGGCCAATAGCGCGATCGCGTCGTTCCCCTGCGCCAAACGCTCGCCCATGATGCCGCTGCCCACCACGATGGCGAGCAGTGCGGCGGTGCCGAGAAATTCGGCAGCGAGCGCGCGCGACGCCGCACGCGCAGGCGTCGCATCCTGATGCCGCGAACCCGCGCTGGTCATGCGTCGCGCGCCGATTCGTTGGCGCTGTCGTTCGCGCGCTCGTTCGCACCGATCTCGCGCAGATGCTGTTGCACGACCAATCGTTCGAGCTTTTCGACCGGCAACGCCAGCAGCAATTCGACACGACGACGCAATGCCGAGAACGCTTTCATGTAGGCATGGCGACGCGCGGATTCGTCGCCCTCCACCGCAGCCGGGTCGTCCACGCCCCAATGCGCGGTCATCGGCGAACCGAGCCACACCGGGCATGCCTCGCCCGCCGCGTTGTCGCAGACGGTGATGACGATATCCATCTGCGGCGCATCCGGACGCTCGAATTCGTCCCAGGACTTGCTGCGCAGTTTCGAAACGTCGTAACCCAGTTCGGCCGCCAATTCGGCCGCCATCGGTTGAATCGCGCCGCTCGGACGACTGCCGGCGCTGTAGGCGACGAAACGCCCTTTGCCCAGCACGTTGAACAGGGCTTCGCCTATCACGCTGCGCGCGGAATTGCCGGTGCACAGCACCAGCACGTTGTAGGGGCGTGCGCCGTCGGAGCCTTCGCTCATGGATGATGTCCTCGATGTTCGGTTAGCGGGTGTGATGTGATGTGGAGCAAAGCGATGCGATGCGTTGCGTTGCGTTATCGACTGTCGCCGCAGCCGGACAAAGCGCAACCGACTTTTTTCGCCGCCGCGACGACGGGGCCGCAGCACGGCGCATCCGCGGGACGGTCGGTTTTCGGTGCGCAGCACACGCCTTGCGGCGTGGTGGCGTCGCAGCACGACGCCTCGCCTGCGGATGCCTGGGCGTCTGCGGCGAGCGCGTTCAAATCCGCCGCGCGCGCCGAACTCATCTCGCAGGCGCCGCTCGCGCCGTGATAGGTCGCGATGCTGCCGACCGTGTGGAACGTCTCCCAGCGCGTGCCCTGCGGATCCTGCGTCCAGAATTTATCGGAACGCGCATGACAGCATTCCGCGCCGGCCTCCGGCACCACCGCTTGGCCCGCCGCGTCCAAACGCGCGCCCAATTCCGCCAATTCCTCCGCGTTTTCCGCTTGGATACCCAAGTGATCGATGCCCGGCGCGCCGCTGCGCGTGGAGATCGCGAAATTCACGCGCGGATCTTCGAGCATCCATTTGGCGTATTCGGATTCGTGCACGCTCGGTCGCGCGGCGAACAATTGCGAATAAAAACGCACACTTTCGTTCAGATCGCGAACGGAGACATGCACATGGAAACGTTTCATCGGAGATTCCTCGTCGGCGACCGCTCAACAACAGTCGGTAGGCGTTTCGCAAGCGCCCGCGGCGCCGGCGCAACAGTTTTCGGTGAGATACGCCAGCAACGCGGTCATGCGCGCGTAGTCGGCGCGGACGCGGATCGAACGGCCTTCGCGGCGATCGAGCACGAGGCCCGCGTTACGCAGCACATTCAGATGCGCGGTGAGCGTGGCGGCCGGCACGGCCACGATCTCGCGCAATTCGCCGACCGCCAGCCCGCCCTCGCCCGCAGCGACGAGGGCGCGGAAGGCGGCTAGCCGGTGTTCCTGGCTGAGCGCTTTGAGTGCGGCGATAGTGGCAACGTGATCCATGATTCTATATTTCCAGAAATATGGAACTATTGGCAACCGACAAGACGCACTCTCCGACGAACGGCCGTACACCGTGTTGGTCAGCAGATTGAGTCAGCGACTCCTCGGCCGCGTCAGGCCAGCGGCAATTCGTGCTCGGCCGA
>JADZBF010000340.1 GCA_020852215.1 Lysobacter sp.
CTGAGATTTTGAACAGGCTCTAAAAAAGCCTGCTTAAAAGAGCCTGTTCAACATCTGCTGCCTCGGTGCGTAAGGCCCCATTGCTCGCGACGATTTAAAACAGGCTCTTAGCCGCGCACCGCGGCCTCGATTTTCGCGACATCGATTTTGCCCATGGTCATCATTGCCTCGAAGGCGCGTTTGGCGGCGGCGCGATCGGAGCTGGTGTAGGCCTCGGTGAGGATGCGGGGCGTGATTTGCCACGACAGGCCCCACTTGTCCTTGCACCAGCCGCAAGCGCTTTCCTGGCCGCCGTTGTCGACGATGGCGTTCCAGTAGCGGTCGGTTTCGGCTTGGTCGTCGGTCGCCACTTGGAACGAGAAGGCTTCGCTGTGTTTGAACGTGCTGCCGCCGTTCAGGCCGAGGCAGGGAATGCCGAGCACGGTGAATTCGACCGTGAGCACGTTGTCCTCTTTGCTGGAGGGGTTATCGGCGGGCGCACGATGCACGGCCATCACTTCGCTGTCGGGGAAGGTGGCGGCATAGAAGGTCGCGGCCTCCAGCGCGTCGCCGTCGTACCACAGACAAATGGTGTTCTTGGGAATCATGACGTTGCCTCCGTCGGTGGGAGAATGCGAGTCCGGCCTATCTTCCGCGCCCAATGGGAATATGAGATGAAAAGCCGGATGAGATAACAGGTCCTCGAAGATTCAGATCATAAGCGAAGCGTTATGTCGCTTGTTCGGAATATCGCCGTCGGTTCCACGCGCCCGCACGACGCGGGCTTTTTGTGCCCGACGATGCGATTCGATGAACGTTGGATACGCTGGCGGCGACAAGCGACGTATGCGAGCATGCCGCATCGCTAGCGGGCGAATTTTCTTGAGGTGCGTACGATGTCGCGACTGCGTTGGACGCTGTATTCGATGGCCTTGATCGCTTTGTTTTGCGCGCCGCATTCGGCGCATGCCGCCGAGTCGCGTTTCGAGGGCGTGTGGTCGGCGAAGTGGTGCGACGTGGACGCGCCGCAGCGGGAATGCGGTGCGTTCGAGATCGTATTGGTGCGCGAGCGCGGACGTTTGTGCGGGACGCATTCCGCCGCAACCTTGGGCTTATCGCGGATCGACGAGGGCGCTGCGGCGTCGGTGATCGGTGCGGAAGCGGGCGCGAAGAGCGACACCGCGAGTCTGGTGCTGACCAGCAGCCGCAACGGCGCGAAGTATCTGGCGACGGCAACGCTGCGCGGCGATCGGCTGCAGTGGCGCATGCACGGGATGATCGCGCCCGGGTCCGAGGATGAACCGACCATCGTGCCGGACGACATGACCCTGCGTCGCGATACCACGCAACAACCGCGCGATGCCTTGCGGGCGCGGGAGATCGACGCCTGCCGCTGGCCGGACGATGCGGCTGCGTCGACGGCATCGCCCGCTCCCATGCATTGACCGCCATGGGCTGCTTTCGGCGTTCGTCTTCGCGTCTGGCCGACGCGGAGAACATGACATGCGCAAATTCTTGAAGCGGTGGATCGTATTCGGATCGATCGCGGTCGTGCTGGCGATGTGCGCGGTGGTGTACGTGCGTGCGCAGGACCGCTTCGGCGACTGCGACACCATCGAGTATCTGCGCCGGTTCGATGCGCGGCTGGCGGAAGGTTTGGGCGCCTTGGGGCGCGACGATTTTCAATGCGTGGTGGCGCTGGAGACGTCGGTCGACACCCCCGCGGGCGAGCGGCATCTTCGCGTGATCCGGCATGTGGTGTCCGATTGGGCCGAAGGCGAGGGTGTCTCGGCCGCGGTGGCGGCGGGCGTGCATGGCAGCGCCGCCGCGTTGCCTCGACTCGGCGATTTCCGCATCGGCAATGCGACGGTGTTGTTGCTCGACGATTTCGGCCCCGGTGGGCAGCATGAGAATTTCGGCGACATCGCGGCCTGGACCAATATCGGTCCGAACGACGAATGCCTGATCACGCTATGGCTGCTGGGCGCGGCGGCGAGCGCCGAGAACGCGGGGGCGGTGGTCGCGCACGAGTTGATGCATTGCGTGCAGTTCGCTTCGCTCACCGCGGGGCAGATGGGCAGCGCCTCGCCCGGCGGCGCGTCCGGCGGCGGCACATGGTGGATGGAAGGTTCGGCCGATTGGTTCAGCACATTGGCGCTGCCGGCCGCGCCGTTCATCGCCGGCCGCGTCAGCACTTTCGATGCCGATTCGCCCACGGTGGCGTTGAATCTGATGACCTACGACGCGTTCGTATTCTTCGCTTGGCTGGGCGGTTCGCATGGGCCGGGCACGGTGTTGCCGTTCCTGCACGGCATGGCCGAAACCGCGGATGCATCGGCGCAGCAGGCGTCGATGCGCGATGCCTTGCCCGCCGCCGATTGGCGGCGATTCGCGCAGGATTATTTGGATCAGGGTATTCGCGACGGACAAGGCGCGTCGATCGGTTCGGCGCCTGCGGGCGGCGACGATTGGACGTTCGCGGACACGCGTACCGAGCGCATCGCGCTGGAGCCGTTCGTGCTGCGACGCGGTTACGTCAATTTCGAATGCGGGCGCTGGGCGGTAAGAGCCTCGCCGGCCGAACATCACGCGGTCAAACCCACGCGCGGCACCTGGGGCGCGTTTCCACCGACGGTGGATGCGCTGGACGGCCGTGCGCGGCAGTTCCGTTTCGGTGCGATGCCGAGCGCGCGGTCGAGGGTGGATCTGACATTGCAGGCGACCAAGGAAGTCGCCTGCGAGGAATGCGCGGGGACGCGCGAAATCGACCAGTGTTTGGTCGGTACGTGGCGCATGACCAACGACGGCATGGCCGAATTCGCCAACCGTATGATGCGCGGCTTCGCGCGCGTGGCCGAGGTGGCGCCGAATACGACGATGACGCTGAGCGAGGACCGCACGTTCGCCAACGTGGTGGAGGGCGCACGCAACACCATCGTCGCCCCCGACAAGCGCGCCGACGGCCGCATGAGCGGCAATACCACCGGGCGCTGGTCGGCGAAAAACGGCATCCTCAACGCTTGCCCGGATACGCATCGCACGCAGGGCACGATGACCGGCAGCGCCGCCGGCATCTCGGTGACCGGACCGTTGCCCGCTTCGACCGCGCGCGCGATGCGCAACGCATACGTCTGCGACCAGGAGACGTTGCGCTTGAAACTCGAACTCGGCCGGGCGGGGACGCTGTATAACCAGTTCAAGCGGGTCTCGCCCCCGCCGCCGACGCCCCGAGCGGCCGCGCCCGGCGATGGTTGAGCGCCTCGCATCCGGGCTGCAGTATTGAGCCATCGCAGTATTGAGCCATCCTTGAGCCATATCAGAATCGACGCGCGCCGTTTCTTGATATGTTCGGGCGCATGACCACCAAAGACCTCGCGCTGCGGGCGCTCGCGGCGCTCGATTTGACCACCCTGGGCGAAGACGACACCCCGACGCAGGTCGCGGCCTTGTGCGCGCGGGCGCGCACGCCGCATGGCGCGGTGGCGGCGGTGTGCGTGTATCCCGAGCATATCGTCGCGTCGCGCGCGCAGTTGGAGGCGAGCGGCTCGCCGACGGTGCGGGTGGCGACGGTGACGAATTTTCCCGACGGTGCCGCGGATGCCGAGCGTGCGGTGCGCGAGACACGGCGCGCGGTGGCGGCGGGCGCGCATGAAGTGGATGTGGTGTTCCCGTGGCGCGCGCTGTTGGCCGGCGACGAAGACATCGGCGCGCGCATCGTCGCGGGTTGTCGCGATGCGATGCCTGCCGGGACTTCGCTCAAAGTGATTCTGGAAACCGGCGAGTTGCGCGATGCGACATTGATCCGCCGCGCTTGCGACATCGCCCTGCGCAACGGCGCCGATTTTCTCAAGACCTCCACCGGCAAAGTGGCGGTGAACGCCACGCCCGAGGCGGCGCGGATCATGTTGGACGCGATCGTCGACTACGGTGCGCCCTGCGGTTTGAAAGTAGCCGGCGGCATTCGCAAAGTCGCCGATGTCGCGACGTATTTCGACTTGGCGGATGCGCGGATGGGACCGGCCTGGGCGACGCCCGCGCGGTTTCGTATCGGCGCCAGCGCTTTGCTGGACGATGTGCTCGCCATGCTGGACGGTCGCGCTTCGGGCGCGGCCGACGGCTACTGAAATCGCACTGAGACACACCGATGCCGCGCGCGCTGCTCGTCGTGTTGGATTCTCTGGGCATCGGCGCCGCGCCCGACGCCGCGCGCTTCGGCGATGCAGGTGCGGACACGTTCGGGCATATTCTCGAACGCTGCGCACCATCGCTCCCGAACTTGCGCGCGCTCGGTTTGCACGCTGCGCACGCACGCGCGCACGGCCGCGACGCGCCTGCGGAGGCTCTGCCCGCGCCAGGCGCGATCTGGGCCGCGATGCGCGAGCGTTCCACCGGCAAGGACACCACCAGCGGGCATTGGGAAATGTGCGGCGTGCCGGTCGATTTCGACTGGGGTTATTTCACCGCCGAACAGAACAGTTTCCCGGCGGAGTTGCTCGATGCGTTCTGCGAACGCGCGGGGCTGCCCGGCACACTCGGGAATTGCCGCGCCTCGGGCACCGCCATCATCGAAACGCTCGGCGTCGAACATATCGCCACCGGCAAACCGATCGTTTACACCTCCGCGGATTCGGTGTTCCAAATCGCCGCGCACGAAACGCATTTCGGATTGGAGCGGCTGTACGGGATTTGCCGCATCGCGCGCGAATTGCTCGACGACTACCGCATCTCGCGGGTGATCGCGCGACCGTTCGTGGGCGAGGATGCGACGAGTTTCCGACGCACCGGGCATCGTCACGATTACGCTGTGCCGCCCGCGGCGCTCACGCTTTTGGATGCGTTGACGCAAGCCGGGCGCGAGGTGCTGGCGGTCGGTAAGGTGTCGGACATCTTCGCCGGGCAGGGCATCGGTCGTGCGATTCCCGCCAGCGGGCTCGACGCATTGATCGACGCCACCGAAGCGACATTCGCGGACGCGCCCGACGGCAGTTTGACCTTCGTGAACCTCGTCGACTTCGATTCGGAATACGGCCATCGTCGCGATGTCGCCGGCTACGCGGCGGCGTTGGAACGTTTCGACACGCGCCTGCCCGCGCTGCTGCGGCTCGCGCGCGACGGCGATCTGCTGCTGTTCACCGCCGACCACGGTAACGACCCGACGTGGCCCGGTTCCGATCACACCCGCGAATGCGTGCCGTTGCTGGCGGTGGGCGGCGGCCTCGCGCCCGGCGATGCCGGCGTGCGCGAGAGTTTCGCCGATCTGGGCCAAACGCTCGCGCGCCATTTCGATCTTCCGCCGCTGCGCTACGGCACGGCCTTGCCCGTTTCATCCTGAGGAGTTCCGATGCCGACACCGCATATCGCCGCGCAACCGGGCGACTTCGCCGAAACTGTGCTGTTGCCGGGCGATCCGCTGCGCGCCGAACATATTGCGCGCACGCTGCTGACCGATGCGGTGGAAGTGACCCGCGTCCGCGCGATGACCGGCTACACCGGCCTGTGGCGCGGCCGGCGCGTGTCGGTGATGGGCACCGGCATGGGTATTCCGTCGGCGTCGATCTATGCGACGGAATTGGTGCGCGAATACGGCGTGCGGCGCTTGGTGCGGATCGGCACTTGCGGCGCTGTGGCCGACGAACTGCAGTTGGGCGATATCGTGCTGGCCCAGGGCGCGTGCACCGATTCGGGCGTCAATCGCACGCGCTTCCGCGGCATGGATTTCGCGGCGATCGCGGGTTACGAGTTGTTGTCGCGGGTCGCGGATGCGGCGCAGCGCGCTGGCGTACGCGCAACGATCGGCAACGTCTTCAGCAGCGATTTGTTCTACGGCCCCGACCCGACGCTGATCGACACGCTGGCCGCGATGGGCGTGCTCGGCATCGAAATGGAAGCGGCGGGGCTTTACGGCATCGCCGCCGAACACCGCGGCGTGCAGGCGCTGGCGGTGTGCGCGGTGTCGGATCACTTGCGTCGCGACGAGCGCTGGTCGGCCGAGCAACGCCAGTACGGCATCGACGCGATGGTGCGAATGGTGTTGGATGGGGTGTTGGTCGGGGATATGGACGATAGTCGCCCGGCGTGATTGGGTGATGTCATGTGGACATCCCCCGTAAACTGCTTTTCCTTTGACTCATTTTGTGTCAGTAAATTTCAGATTCGATCATTCTGATATGAGGCTCCCCTTCGATGCAGTACAACTCATACCTCTTGCCTGACTCGAATGTGTGTTCGACAGAAGGGATGTAATGGGTGATTTGTCGCCAACTCCATTCGCCAGGGCAGGCGTAACTGATTCGATGAGTGCCGGGGTGAAGACTGATCTGGTTCGCGACGAAGATATAGCCCGGAAGCGATAGATAGCGACCCTGAAATGGCAATAAAGGGTCGCCATTGTCCTCGGAAATGATCAATCGTGCGGATTGGTTCGACCACTGCAACGACCAATCGTTGGCCTGCTTTGGAGTTGTTGCGCAAGATGTCGTTAAAACGACAGTTAATGCAGCAATGATCCTGAAACGTTTCATTCTGAGAAACCTGTAAGAGCCTGTTCAAAATCTTCCAGCGGGGATGTCGCCTCCTTATCCCGGCAAGCGGTGCGTGTTCTTCTCCTTCTCCCCGCAAGCGGGAAACATGCCTTTTCCCTTCTCCCCGCAAGCGGGGAGATGGTGGCGCACCGCGCCGGATGAGGGGCAGACGTTACGCTTGATTCGCGTGCTTCCAACCGGGCGCATCAAGCCGTACGAGAAAGGCGCCCCTCACCCGGCCTTCGGCCACCCTCTCCCCGCACGGCGGGGAGAGGGATGAAGGAAGGTGCCGGCGAAGGGCCGCCGATCCGCTCGGCGCATGCCTCTTCTGAGATTTTGAACAGGCTCTAAGCCTGCGTGCCACGCTAAATCGGCTGGTGAGCCGGAGCGAGATGTTGGCTCGAAGTTATCGCGCCCTTCGCATCGTAGCCATCACCGATTGACCGACGGCCCATTCACCCCCGCATAGCCATTCGCGCAGCCGGTGGTGCAGGTGGTGGCGAGCATGTTGTAAACGATGCGGCCGGCGTTGGTTTTCGAGCGGAAATGGCCGATGCCGTTGCTGGTGTCGCCGCCGCCGGCGTTGGACGGGCTGCCGTCGGCCCAGTCCCAGTCGTAGCTGTAGGTGCTGCTGCCGAAACCGATGTCCACTTGCGCCTTGACGTTCGTGGTCGAATTGAACAGCGCGCCGCTGCTGCAGCCGCTGGTGTAGCTGGTGGTGAAACAATGCACTTGGTCGTACAGACCGCCGGTGATGGTGTAGAAACCGATGCTGGGGTATTGCGTCGGCATCGTGCGCAGGCTGCCGCTGCCGCTGCCGGTCCAACGGTTATAGCCGTAGAACATCACGCCGGTGCTGGGGTAATAACCGAAGGTGTAGTAGTTGTACGGGTACACGTAGGCTTCGGCGTTGCAAGTGGGCGCCAACGCCGATTGATAGCCGGTGGAATAACAGGTGTTGAGCCCGCGCAGACCGCCAGCGATGTTGACGAAGCGGCGCACGCTGCCCGAGTAGTTGTAGTACTTCACCATCGCCAGCGCCATGCTCGAGCCCATCGAATGCGCGACGATGTCCACCTGCGTGCGGCCGGTGTGGGTTTTCACCGCGTCGATGAACGTTTTGAGGATTTGGTATTTCGCAGGGCTGTGATAGTTGTTCTGCGGCGCGCCGCGTTCGGTGGCGTTGAGATAGGTGATGCCGAACAGTTCGCAATCTTTGTAGCCGCGGAATTTCAGTTCGTCGTACACCGAATAGGTCGGCGTGGTGTAGCCGGCGACCGTGCGCGGCGGCATGTCGAAGCTGATCGCGCTGTCGCCGTTGCCGTGGATGTAGACCACCGGCGTGCGCGTGGGCGTGCAGGCGCTGGCGCCGCCGAAGCCGCCGCTGCCCACGCCCGGGTTGAAGCCGCCCGCGTACTGCGTGGCGGTGCCGCTGCAGGTGAAGCCGTTGTTGGCGCCGCAGTCGAGGGCTTGCGCATCGCCAGGCAACCACAGACCGATGATCCCCAACACGGGAAGCGCCAACGCCCAGAGCGCGGCGCAGGCCGCGTACAGCGAAGCGGGTACGAAAGAAGCGAGTACGGAACGCAAGGGGTCGCGGCGCATGGGTGTCCTCTCCCGGGAAGTCGAGTCGGCGACGGCTCGCGATAGCGATCGGTCGCGCTCGATGCTGTGCTTTTCGCAGCATCGCAGCCATTGCACCAAAGGGCATGATGCGGTGCGTCATAACGCGCGTCGCGCGCCGGCATGCCCGCTGCGCGACGCGGTGCTCGGCTTCCGCCGCGGTCGCGGTTTACACTGCGCCCGCATCCGGGGAGCGGACGAATATCCATGACGACGACACAGTGCTATCCCATCGGGACGCCCGGCCAGCCCTGGGGCCCGGCCGAAAAGGCCGAATGGCGCGCCCGGCAGCCCAAGCGACGCAGTTACGAAGACGAGGTGGTGCGCGCGGTCGATGCGCTGCGCGACCGTTTCGACGTGACCCGGTACGGCGAACTGGACTATCCGCCGGACGGCCGCTACCCGCTGTTCGCGGTGCGCAGCCGCGATTGGCGCGACGACCTGCCGTGCGTGTTGGTGACCGGCGGCGTGCATGGCTACGAAACCAGCGGTGTGCATGGCGCGTTGCGATACCTGCATATGCACGCGGCGGAGGATGCCGGGCGCGCGAATCTGCTGGTCGTGCCCTGCGTCAGCCCCTGGGCGTACGAGCGGATTCACCGCTGGAACCCGCATGCCATCGACCCCAACCGCTCGTTCCGCGCCGATAGCCCGGCGGAGGAATCGGCGACGCTGCTGCGCCTGATCGCGCCCTTGCGCGGTCGCTTCCTCGCGCATATCGATCTGCACGAAACCACCGACACCGACGAAACCGAATTCCGGCCCGCGCTCGCCGCGCGCGACGGCAAAACCTCCGAACCGGGCACGATTCCCGACGGCTTCTATCTGGTCGACGATACCGAGAACCCGCAGCCCGACTTCCAGGCGGCGATCGTGGCGGCGGTGGCGCAAGTGACGCATATCGCCCCGGCGGACGCGCAGGGCGAAATCATCGGTTCGCCGGTGGTGGCGCCGGGCGTGATCCGCTACCCGCTGCGCGAATTGGGCCTGTGCGCGGGCATCACCGGCGCGCGCTACGTCACCACGACCGAGGTGTATCCCGACAGCCCGCGCGCCACGCCCGAGCAATGCAACGCCGCGCAGGTCGCCGCCGTGCGCGCGGTGATCGATTTCGTCGCTGCGCAGCCTTGAACCGACGCCGATGACGCATCGCATGATCGATCCATCCCGATACGACGCGCGCCGATGCGATCTGCGCTCACTCGATTCGAACTCCTTCAACCTGCTCTCCTTCAATCTGCTCTCACTCGAATCAGGATCGCCCGTATGACGACCCCGAACCCGACGGAAGCACGATCGCCCGACGCGCCCGTTCGTATCGGACGTGCGGAATTCGAACGCTTGCTCGCGGAGCATTACCGCGAGCAAGGCTGGCAGGTGGAGCGCTGCGCGAATGCGCAGGGCATCGATCGCGGCATCGATTTCAAACTGCGGCGACAGCAGGAATACGTCCTGATGCATTGCAAACATTGGAATGCACTGCAGGTGCCGATGCACGAGGTCAACGGGCTGATCGCGGCGATGGCCGCCGAATCGGCGACCGGCGGAATCCTGATCTGCGGCGGCGAATTCTCGCCCGAAGCGAGAATCGCCGCGCAGCGGCAAGCGCGCTTGCGATTGATCGACGGCGCCGCGCTGCGCGAAATGCTGGGTTCGCTGCCGGAGTTGCCGCGCAATCGCGCGACGTTCAAAGCGTCCGCGCCACCGCCGCCCGCCTCGCATTCCGCACCTGGCCGGGTGACCGCCTCGTCCGCGGCGGCCGCATCGCGCGCCGCGCGCTCGTCGTCGCCCATGCAGATCGGCGGCGGTTTGGTGTTTCTCGGCTTGCTGATCGCCGCGGCGATCTTCGTGTACGGCGTGATGAACCAGGCGCCTTCACCGCCGCCCATCGTCGTCGCGCCGTCGCCCACGCCTGCACCCGCGACGACGGCCGCGGCCGACTCCACCGCGGAAACGACGCCGCCGCCCAAACCCACGATCGAAGTGCCCGGCGTGGACGACGCGCCGCCGAACGACTCGGCGGCGCAAACGCCGACGAGCGCCGAAGCTGAGGCCCGCGAAGCGCAGCGGCGCGCCGAGGAAGCGATGAAAGTGATCGAGTCGAATACGCCAGAGATCTGAGCGCGCTCCGGTCGAGTTTTCGACGGAGGTGGGGGCGGCCTCGACGCATGGCCAGTGCGCGCTCGGTTGTGGCACTATGCTCCGCGTCGGGGCGCATGGGGATGCGCCCGCGTCGACGGAACGTACGGGGCCGGTCCACGGAAGAAGCGTCGCGAACAGCGACCCGGCAGCTTGCGCCGGCGTTTCGGTCGAACCGATTTCTGACCGAACAGCGAACACGATCCGGGGGGATCATCATGACGCGAACCACTTTGATGGCGCAGTTGCGGCGTTTGGCGCGGTTGAGCGCGCAGTGCGAACGGACCGGCCAATCGGCCGATGAGGTCGTCGGCCGGGCCGCCGATGGCGCCGCGCAAGACGGTCCGAGCGATGCGGGACGCCGCCGCTTCGCGCAGGGCGCGATCGCGGGCGTGGCCGCCGCGTCCGCAGGCGCGTTAGCGCCGACGGCATGGGTGAACGCGGCGAATCTGAGCCGTCGTGCGATGGCGAAACTCGGCCTGCGCGGCAACGTGGCGGTGGTCGGCGCCGGCATGGCCGGCTTGGCTTGCGCGACGGAGTTGACGCGCCTGGGCATCACCGCGCGCGTGTTCGACGCCGATGCGCGCGTCGGCGGGCGCGTGCGTAGTTTGCGCGGCTATTTCCCCGGGCAAACGGTGGAGCTGGGCGGCGAATTCATCGGCCGTTCGCATCACACGATGCTCGGTTATGCCCGCGCATTCGGGTTGACGCTCGAAGACGCGTCGATGTTCCCCGGTCAGCGCTATTTCGATTTCGGCGGCCAGCGCTACACCGAAGCGCAGGTGTTGGAGGAATTCCGCGGCTTCTCGTCGTCGATTCGGCAAGACCTGGAGACGCTGAGTTTCCCCACCGCAGACCGCCATACCGAAGCGGACGCGCTGTTCGATTTCATGACCCTGGACGACTACCTGCAGTTGTACGGTGCGGGCGATCTGCTGCGCGGCGTGATCGGCGCCGCTTACGCCGCCGAATACGGCGCCGGCCTCGACGAGCAGAGCGCGGTCGGTTTCCTGCGCTTCGCTTATGCCGACAAGCGCGCGAAGTTCTCGTCGTTCGCCGGCGAAGGCGATACGCATTTCCACGTGGTCGAAGGCAACGACAAGATCGCGACCGGCCTGGCGCAAAGCCTGCCGTCGCCGGTGATGCTGGGGCATCGTTTGGTGGACGTGCGCAAACTCGCGAGCGGACGCGTGCGTCTGACCTTCGACGTGGGCGGCCGCCGCATTCAAAGCGATTACGACGCCGTCGTGCTCACGCTGCCCTTCAGCGTGCTGCGCAACGTGCAACTGCACGCCAGCCTGGGCGTGCCGGAATGGAAGCGTCAAGCCATCGCCAACGCGACGATGAGCGACAACGCCAAACTGTTCGTGGGTTTCAAGAGTTCGTATTGGTATCTGCAGCACGATTGCAACGGCACCGGTTGCAGCGACAACGCCGCGCTGCAGAGCACCTGGGAAAGCAATCCCAGCAACGGCGGCGAAGCGCAAGGCGTGTTGACGCAATTGCTCGGCGGCGCACAGGCGCGCGCCGTGGACCCGAAACGCGCGCAGCAGCATGCCGACGGTTTCGTCGGCGCGCTGGAACGCGTGTTGCCCGGCGCGACCGCCGCGGCGCAACGTAAAGCGAACGGCGACTATCTGGTCCACGTGGAGAACTGGTCGCGAAATCCGTTCAGTAAGGGCGCCTACGCCTGCCATCGGCCCGGCTACTTCACCACCATCGCGCACAACGAAGCCAAGCCGGTCGGCAATCTGCTGTTCGCGGGCGAACACACCAGCAGCTTCTACGAGTGGCAGGGCACCATGGAAGGCGCGGCTACGTCGGGTCTGCGCGCCGCTTACGAGGCCTACACCCTGCTCGGCGGCCGATAATCGCGCTCGATGCGTTGCGTCGGCGTCGCCGCGTAACGCATCGGCTGCTCCCGCACGCCGATTCGGCCGACGAGCATGAGCGCGAACTGAACGCTCGGCGCGATGCCGCAACCTTTCGCGCACGCGGTCTTGCGGTTCGAATAGCGGCTCAGAAAGGCTCGGCGTGCGTTTCGTTTCGCGAATCATCGCGAACGAAATGCGCGAAATCAGGCGAAAAATCGGTTTCATGCGAATCGTCGCGCACTTCGACACGAACGCATGCGACGTGCGCGACTCGCCGCCCCGGTTCAACGCGATAGTCGAAATCGCGATGCGGGTCGCAAATTCAGGTCGCGCGATTTAACGTCGAAACAACACGCGTTTTTGTAGCCTCGCTCGACGAAATCGAACAGCACGACAGAAAGACGGACGACCGAAGCGCGCAAGACAGAATCACGCTAGGCAGTAACGCGCAGACAGTGCGCGCAGACAGAATCAGGGGTTCACGAGAACGCGCCGAACGGCCACGACCGATTCGGCGAACGAAGACTTCAAGGAGCGAACGCAGTGCCCCGCCCGCCGCAATACCCCTATTTTTCGGTACTCCCGAGCATTCGATTCTAATCGGCGGGAACGATCGCTCGTCCGCGTTGCGGCGATGTCGTACGCGTTTCGTGCGTGCCGACGACTGCGCGCCGTGCGTATTGCGTGCAGTGCGCATTGCGACGATTCGTCTCGAGCAATATCTCCTCACGCGCGCCATGCAGGACGCATGGCCTCATGCGGGCACGGAATGCCCGCGCTATCCGAACGCGACGCGTGCACGCTGCGTTCGGAGCCCGCCCGCGTTCGCAGGGATCGCGAACGCTTACGTCGCGCACGGCCAGGGAATGGCTGTGCGCGACGGCGGTCGGAACGCGGCGTCTGTCTGCGATATACGTTTGCGGATGCCATGTCTGCCCTGGGCCGCGATGCCCCGAGCGAAGGCTCGGGGTGTCGTCGTGGCCGTTGTGCGCGCGCGCTCGCGTTGATCGCATCGGGGCCGCGCATTCTTATGCCGCGGAAATTCTGACTTTCGCAGCGAGGCTCAATGCGTATGGAACCGGTTGCAGTCGGTTCGACGTCGCGAGTTCAGCGCTTCTTCGCCCGCGTCATGCAACTGCGGTAACGGCCCTCCACGCGCGTCGCGAACCATTCCGTTGTCAATTTGCGCGTGATCTTCGGGCTGTGCAGCCGAATGCGCGGCAGCGTGGCGCGCGGCAGCGACGCGCCGTTACGACGGTCGGCGATCTCGTAAACGCGCGCGTACAGATCGCTGCGCTCGAACGCGTGGCGGCGGCCCAGCGCCAACTCGCGATGGATGTCTTCGTTCGACATGCCCAGGTCGCCGGCGAGTTTGCGCACCGCGGCTTCGGTCGCGCCGACCGTGTCTTTACCGCCGGCCTTCGCGCCGCGCA
>JADZBF010000341.1 GCA_020852215.1 Lysobacter sp.
AAACATGCCTTTTCCCCTCTCCCCGCACAGCGGGGAGAGGGATGAAGGAGGGTACAGGCGAAGGGCCGCCGATCCGCTCGGTAAATGCGCTCGGCGCATGCCTCTTCTGAGATTTTGAACAGGCTCTGCGCCGTTCGGTCGAGGCACCCATCCAACCGAGCGCGCGTGGAGTCCAACGCCTCCGCCGACCCAACGCGAAAAGGCCCGCATCGCGCGGGCCTTTGCTATGCATCTAACGTTCGAGATCTACCTCAGCGCGGTGCCGGCGGCGCGTTGTTGTGAATGTAGCGCTCGAACACCTTGGTGTAATCCAACGTGATATGACGGTTGAGCATCGCGTCGTTCAAGTTGTCCAACACGGCGTTGAAATGCGACACCACGGCGGCTTCGCCGCCGAGATTATTGATCTTCAGCATGCCGCCCATCGCGTCCAGCGTGCGCAACGCATTATCCCGCGCCGCGGCGTCGCGCGCCTGCTGCTTGCCGATGGCGATCAGCGCCTTGTAGATATCCTTGACCTGTTCGATGTGGCTCTTCTTCACGTCGATGCTGAAACCGGCTTCGCCGATGGCGAACTTCAGCTCGATGTCCATATCCAGCGTGCCGGCCGTTTCGATCGCGACGTAGCCGATGCGCTGCGCGGCGTATTCGTAGCGCTTGATCATGCGCTTGCTGGACACCGCCGAATCGCCGTCGACATGGATCAAGGCGAGATTGGTGAAACAGTATTCGTCTTTCTTGGATTTGATCAAAAAGAAAATCTTTTCCCCATCTTCGTGGAAAAGATAATCGTCCGCGTCGACTTTGTCGTAATCCGCGGGCGATACGATGACGCCGATGTCGCTGATGCCGAGCGCCTCGGCGGCGAATTTCTTGAACATGGTCCTATCCTATGGGCTGCGAATGAGGGGCAACGAAACAGCCCGCGCATCCTACCAGCGAATATGCGTCATCGACGCCATGACCGATGGCATAGTCCGGGACGCGATGGTCATTCCGT
The DNA here is from genome assembly GCA_020852215.1 of Lysobacter sp. Taxonomy (GTDB): domain Bacteria; phylum Pseudomonadota; class Gammaproteobacteria; order Xanthomonadales; family Xanthomonadaceae; genus Lysobacter_I. The sequence continues at coordinate 1,001 of JADZBF010000341.1, forward strand.
TCTTCAGCGATTCGATGTTTCGTCGCAACGCTACGCCCGCGCAGAGAACGCGATGTTGGCGCGGAATCAGCCGCGGCGTTCCGCCAACGTACGTTCGACATCGGTCATCGCCAGCCCGCGCATGCGCAACAGCACCAACAGGTGATACACCAAATCCGCCGCCTCGCCGAGCAACGCGGCATCGTCTTCGATCACCGCCGCGAGCGCGACTTCCAAGCCTTCTTCGCCGACTTTTTGCGCAATACGCTTGATCCCCGCCTCGAACATTCGCGTGGTGTAACTGCCCTCCGGCCGTTCGCGCTCGCGCTGCGCGACGGTGGCTTCCAGCTCCGCCAAAGCGTCTCCCGGCGCATGCGGAAAGCAACTCTCGCTGCCGAGATGGCAGGTCGGCCCTTGCGGCTGCGCCTGCACCAACAAGGTGTCGCGGTCGCAATCGGTTTCGATGCCGACCAAGCGCAGCGTGTGGCCGCTGCTCTCTCCTTTCGTCCACAGCCGCTGTTTGCTGCGGCTGAAGAACGTGACTTGGCCGCTCTCGAGCGTGACTTGCAGCGCTTCTCGCGACATGTAACCGAGCATCAGCACTTTGCGCGTCCGCGCGTCCTGCACGATGGCCGGCAACAAGCCCGATTGCTTCTCCCAATCCAGCGCATTCGGGTCGAGCGCTGTCGTGGGCATCGTCGTTTCGTTCACAACCGCACCTCGATACCCGCATCGCGCAGGTCGCGTTTCAATTCTGGAATCCGGATCGCGCCGGAGTGGAACACGCTGGCGGCCAGCGCCGCATCGACATCGGCCTCGCGGAACGCGGCCGCGAAATGCGCCGCTTCGCCCGCGCCGCCGGATGCGACCAGCGGCACCGCGCAAATGGCCCGCACCGCACGCAGTTGCGCGATGTCGTAACCGCGACGGACGCCGTCGCTGTCCATGCAATTAAGCACGATTTCGCCCGCACCCAGCGCCTGCGCTTCCGCGACCCAATCGAGCGTGCGCTTGCCCGGCGCGCGCATCGCATTCGGATCGCCGGTGTGGCTGCGCACGCGCCATTCGCCGTCGGCGTCGCGCAGCGAATCGATGCCGACCACCACGCATTGCGTCCCGAAGGCCTCGGCGATTTCCGCGATCAGCGCCGGGCGCTCCAACGCGGGCGTGTTGATCGAAATTTTGTCCGCGCCCGCGAACAACACCCGGCGCGCGGTGTCGACATCGCGAATGCCGCCGGCCACGCAGAATGGAATATCGATGCGCGAGGCCACGCGCTCGACCCAGGCGGTATCGACCGCGCGCGCTTGTGGACTCGCGCCGATGTCGTAGAACACCAATTCGTCCGCGCCCTCGTCGCGGTAACGTTCGGCCAGTTCGACGATATCGCCCATATCGACGTGATCGCGAAAACGAACGCCCTTCACCACGCGTCCGTCGCGCACATCCAGGCACGACACGATGCGCACGCTCAGCATGCCAGCGCCTCTTCGATGCCGAGCCGGCCTTCCAGCAACGATTTGCCGAGGATCACGCCAGCGCAACCGGCCGCCTTCGCGGCGACGATATCCGCGACATCGCGCACGCCGCCGCTGGCTTGGATACCGACACCGCGCGCGATGTCGTCGGCATCGCCGACATCGCGATCGCTGGCGACCAGCGCGCGATACAGATCGAGATTCGGGCCTTCCAACATGCCGTCGCGCGCGATGTCGGTACACAACACATGCCGCGCCCCGGCGTCGCGATAGCGTCGGAGGCATGCCGACAACTCCGTGTCCGCGCGTTCGGTCCAGCCGTGAATCGGCAATCGCCAAACGCCGTCGTCGTCCCGACGCGTGTCCAGCGCCACGACGATGCGTTCGCCGTATTTAGCGATCCACGATTCGACCAACTGCGGCGCCCGCACCGACAACGACCCGATCACGACCCGCGATGCACCCGTATCGAACAACGCGCGCACGCCGTCTTCGTCGCGCACGCCGCCGCCGGTTTGCACGCGCAGCCGTCCATCGCTCGCGATCCGACGCAGCAGCGCACCGAGCGTATAGCCGCCCGTGCGCGCGGCATCCAAATCCACGAGATGCAACCACTGCGCGCCGGCATCGGCATAACGCATCGCGAGCGCGAACGGATCGTCCGCGTAACGCGTCTCGCGATCGTAGTCGCCTTGCCGCAGGCGCACCACGCGGCCGTCGCGCACATCGATCGCGGGATAGACCACGAAGGGTTCGCGGGCATCGTTGTCCTTGCTCATGCCGGTACCTTCAGGAAGTTGGCGAGCATCCGCAATCCGACCTCGGACGAGCGCTCGGGATGGAACTGCATACCGTACAAGCGCCCACTTTCGATCGCCGCCGAAAACGCCGCGCCGTGGGTGGTCGACGCGGCCGTGCAGTCGACGACGGGCACGGCGTAACTGTGAACAAAATAGGCGTACGCGCCGGTCTCGACGCCGTCGAGCAAACGCCAAGGCGCGCCGTCCGCGCGCGGGCGCGGTTCGAGCCGATTCCAGCCCATATGCGGAATGCGAACGCCCTCCGACGCCCTCAATTTTTCGACCCGCCCGGGCAGCAATCCCAAACATTCGACATCGCCTTCCGCGGACGAAGCGAACAGCAATTGCATGCCGAGGCAGATGCCGAGCAACGGCGCGGCGCTCGCGGCGAGCGCGCGATCGAGCCCGCGTTCGCGCAACAGCGTCATCGCCGGCGCGGCCGCACCGACGCCGGGCAGGATGATGCGTTCGGGCGCGCCCAAAGCGTCGGCATCGCGCACGATGCGGGGCTCCACGCCCAGGCGCGCCAAGGCATAGCGCACGGATCCGAGGTTCGCGCCGCCGGCATCGATCAGCGCGACGGTCACAACGCCCCCTTCGTGCTCGGCAATGCGTCGCCCTCGCGCACGAACGAGCGTCGCAACGCGCGCGCGACCACCTTGAAGCAAGCTTCGATCTTGTGATGATCGTTGTCGCCACGCACAGCAAGATGCAGATTCAAACCCGCGGTCTCACATAACGAACGGAAGAAATGCGGCACCAGTTCGGTCGGCAAGTCGCCGACGCGTTCGCGCGCGAACGCGCCGTCGAACACGAAGTACGGACGACCGGACCAGTCGAGCGTCGCGCTCGCCTGCGCTTCAGCCATCGGCAGCACGAAACCGTAGCGCGCGATGCCTTTCTTGTCGCCCAGCGCCTGCCGCAAGGCTTGCCCGAGCGCGAGCCCGGTGTCCTCGACAGTGTGATGCTCATCGACCCGCAGATCGCCGTTGCAGCGGATGTCCAAGGCGAATCCGCCGTGTTTGCCGATCTGTTCCAGCATGTGATCGAAGAATCCGAGCCCGGTCGAAACCCGCGGATCGGCTTCGCGATCGAGATCGACCGAAATCGCGATCCGGGTTTCCTTGGTGTTGCGCTCGACGATGGCGCTGCGCGGCCGGTCGACGAGGGTGTGCGCGATCTGCGCCCAGTCCACGCCTTCGCCGAAGACCGGCGAACGCAGTTTGAAGCCCCGAATACCGAGATTGTCGGCGAACTGGATATCGGTATCGCGATCGCCGACCATCGCCGAACGCGACCAATCGATGCCGCGGTCGCGCAGCATCGGCTGCACCAAACCGAGATTCGGCTTTCGCGTCGGCGCGTTTTCGTGCGCGTAGCTGGTATCGATAAGCGTCTCGCGGAAGCGAATGCCCTGGCTCTCGAAAATCCGCAGCATCAGCGTATGCGGGCCATCGAAGGCCGCTTGCGGGAAGGCTTCGGTACCGAGACCATCTTGATTGGTCACGATCACGAATTCGTAACCGGCGTCGCGCAAACGCAGCATCGCCGGAATCACGCCTTCGACGAAGGCGAGTTTCTCGTAGGCATCGATCTGAAAATCCGCGGGCTCTTCGATCAGCGTGCCGTCGCGGTCCACGAACAGGATGGGTTTGGTCGCGCTCATTCCCGACTCCCGGCGACGGATGCCGATGCGTTCAGCGCCACCAGCATGGCGTCGTTTTCTTGCGGTGTTCCGATGGTGATCCGCAGCGCGTCTTCCAACCCGGCCGTTGCGCGCATATCGCGTACGACGATGCCTGCCGCCAGCAACGCGCGATAGACGCGCTCCGCATCGTCAAATCGTGCGAGCAGATAATTGCCCGCGCTCGGGTAGACGCGACGCACGCCATTCGATCCGCGCAAAGCCTCCGCGATTCGCGCACGTTCGCGCATCACGATTTCGATCCGCGCGGCGGTTCGTTCGGATTCATCCGGCCGAAGCGCCGCCAACGCCAGCGTCGCACTCGGCGCCGGAATCGGATACGGCGCTTGGCAGCGTCGCAGCACGTCGATGATCGCCGGATGCGCGATGGCGCAACCGATGCGCGCGCCCGCGAGCGCATGCAGTTTCGACAATGTGCGCAGCACGACGAGATTGGCGTGCCGCGTCAGCGCAGTGGTCGCGGACGGCGCATCTGCGAATTCGATGTAAGCCTCGTCGACGACGACGATCGCGCGTCCGCGCAGGCTCGTCGCCAAGGATTCGATGTCCGCGAGCGGAATGAGTTCGCCGGTCGGATTCCCCGGCGAGCATACGAATACGAGCTTCGCGCCGTTCGCGAGCGACGCATCGCGCACGGCATCTAAATCGGTACGCCAACCGCTGTCGGTGTCCTGCGGCGGCACTTCGACGATACGCGCCGCCTGCAAGCGCGCACACACCGCGTACATGCCGAACACCGGCGGCGAGATCGTCACCGCATCGCGTTCGGCGCGGCAGAACGCGCGCACCAACAAATCGATGGCTTCGTCGCTGCCGCGGCCGATCAGCAACTGCTCGTCCGCGACGCCGTACAACGACGCGAGCCGTGCGCGCAATGCATCGGGCTGCGGCGCGGGATAACGGCGGAGCGTATCGTCGGCATCGGCCGCGCAGACCCACGCGGATTCGTTGGCGTTCAACCAGATCGACCCACTCACGCGTTCGCTGCGTGCCGAGCGATACCCGGCGAATGCGCGGAGATCCTCGCGCACCAAGGCCAGCGTTGCGTCGATCGCGGCTGGGTCAATCGGCGCGTCGATGTCGCCGCGCGCGGATGCGCTGTTTTCGATGTCGAGCGTGGCGCTCATACGACCGCCTCCGCTTCGTCCTCAAGCCGGATCG
>JADZBF010000342.1 GCA_020852215.1 Lysobacter sp.
GATGGCCGAGATCCAAGCGCTGGAAACCCCGGCGATCGCGTTCTTCCTCACTCTGCCGGCGCCGATTCCCGCGCTGGACGCTTGGGAAAAAATGCTGCCCACCGCGCAGCGCATGGCCGAGCTGTTGGACGGCGTGGTGTTGGACGAATCGCGCAACGCCCTCGGTCGCCAGCGCATCGCGCACATCCGCGACGACTTGCGCGCCTACGACCGCCAGCACGAAGCGCCGCCGATTTCCAAGAACACCAAATGGTGATTGGCGTCGTTGTGGGAGCGGCGTAAGCCGCGACGCATCGCATCGACACCATCGCCGTTGTATCGCCAGGCCTTTGTCGCGGCTTACGCCGCTCCCACGGATGCGACGATTGATTCAATGACTCCAGATTCCCGCATCGCCGACCTCCGTCAACAGATCGAAGACGCGAACTACCGCTACTACGTCCTCGACGATCCGTCGATTCCGGACATCGAATACGACCGGCTGATGCGCGAGCTCGAAGCGCTGGAAGCCGCGCATCCGGAATTCGCCGATGCCGACTCGCCGACGCAGCGCGTGGGCATTCGGCCCGCGTCGAAATTCGAGGAAGTGACGCATACGGTGCCGATGCTGTCGCTCGCCAACGCCTTCGCGGACGAGGAAGTACAGGATTTCGTCGATCGCATCGAAAAAGAAACCGGCGACGGCGATCCGGTGTTTTCGGTCGAACCCAAACTCGACGGCCTCGCGATCAGCCTGCGCTACGAGCGCGGCGCGTTCGTGCGCGGCGCCACCCGCGGCGACGGCAGCACCGGCGAGGATGTCACCGGCAATCTGCGTACGATCAAAGCGATCCCGCTGAAATTGCGCGGCGATACCGTGCCCGAGGTGCTCGATGTGCGGGGTGAGGTGTTCATGCCGAAGGCCGCGTTCGACAAATACAACGACTGGGCGCTGGCGAACGGTGAAAAGACCTTGGCGAACCCGCGCAACGGCGCGGCCGGTTCGTTGCGCCAGCTCGACCCGCGCGTCACCGCCAAGCGTCCGCTGAGTTTCTACGCCTACGCGCTGGGCGAAGCCCAGGGCATGCCCGAATCGATCAAAACGCATAGCCAAATGCTGGCCTGGCTGAAGACGCTGGGACTGCCGGTGTGTCCCGAAGCGCGCACCGCGCGCGGTGTGGAAGGCGTGTTGGCGTTCTATCGCGATCTCGGCGCGCGCCGCAACGTCTTGCCGTACGACATTGACGGCTCGGTCTACAAACTCGACCGCTACGATCAACAACGCGCGATGGGCTTCGTGTCGCGCGCGCCGCGTTGGGCCATCGCGCATAAATATCCGGCGCAGGAAGAGGCCACTGTCGTCGAAGCCATCGATGTGCAGGTCGGTCGCACCGGCGCGTTGACGCCCGTCGCCCGCTTGAAGCCGGTGCAGGTCGCGGGCGTCGTCGTCACCAACGCCACGCTGCACAACGCCGATCAAGTCGCGCGACTCGATGTGCGCGTCGGCGATCATGTGATCGTGCGCCGCGCCGGCGACGTGATTCCGGAAGTCGCGCGGGTGATCGACGAACGTCGCCCCCGCGATGCGCAAGGCGAACCGCTGCATCCGCCGTACGCGCTGCCGACGACGTGCCCGGTTTGCGGCTCCGCCGTCGAGCGCGAGGAAGGCGAAGTGGTCGCGCGCTGCACCGGCGGCCTGTTCTGCCCCGCGCAGCGCAAACAGGCCTTGATCCATTTCGCCTCGCGTCGCGCGATGGATATCGAAGGCTTGGGCGAGCGTTTCGTCGATGCGCTGGTCGAGTTCGGGTACGTCAAAACCGTCGCTGATCTTTACGCCCTGAAGATCGACGATTTTCTCGAGATGAAGCGTCGCGCCGACGAGCGCGACGGCACCACGCCGGAAACGGTGAAGGCCGGCAAGGTCGCGAGCAAGTGGGCGGAAAATCTGATCGCCGCGATCGACGCCAGCCGCGACACCGCGCTCGAGCGCGTGCTGTTCGCGCTCGGTATTCGCGACGTGGGCGAGAGCACCGCGAAAACGTTGGCGAAGTATTTCGGCGCGCTCGATCCGTTGATGGCCGCCGACGAAGCCGCGCTGCAGCAAGTGCCCGACATCGGCCCGGTGGTCGCCGCACGCATCGCGCATTTCTTCGCCGAAGCGCACAACCGCGACGTGATCGCAGCCTTGCGCGCGCAAGTGCGTTGGCCGGAAAGCGCGCCGCAACGCTCCACCGATGGCCCGCTCGCCGGCAAAACCGTGGTGCTCACGGGCGGCCTGGCTTCGATGTCGCGCGACGAAGCCGGCGACAAATTGGAAGCGCTCGGCGCGAAAGTCTCCGGCAGCGTTTCCAAGAAAACCAGCATCGTGATCGCGGGCGAAGCGGCGGGCAGCAAGCTCGCCAAAGCGCAGGAACTGGGTGTCGAAGTTTGGGACGAAGCGCGCTTGGTGGCGTTTCTGGCGGAACACGCCCTCTGAATCTCACCAGTCTTTTCCCTCTCCCCCGGCGACGGGGGAGAGGGCAGGGTGAGGGGCATGAGCGACTGGAGCCCTACCGCCAATGCCGATGCCCTGCGCCTGCGCGCACGGCTGTACGCGACGATCCGCGCGTTCTTCGCGGAACGCGGCGTGCTGGAAGTCGAGACGCCGATGCTTTCGGTCGCGGGCAATACCGACCCGAATATCCGCTCGTTTTCGCTGGAATTCTCGGGCCGCACCGACGGCGCTCCGCGGACGCGGTGGCTGCGCACGTCGCCGGAATTTCCGCTCAAGCGTCTGCTCGCCGGCGGCGTGGGCGATTGCTACGAGCTTGGACGCGTGTTTCGCGACGGCGAAGCGGGCGGGCGCCACAACCCCGAATTCACGATGCTGGAGTGGTATCGCGTCGGTTGGGATCACACGCGCTTGATCGACGAAACCGTCGCGCTCGTCCAGACGGCGCTCGCGCTGGTCGGGCGGTCCGCGCGTGTCGTGCGCGTCGCCTATCGCGATCTGTATCGCGATGCGCTCGGCATCGATCCGTTCCACGACGACGATACGACGTTGCGCGCGGCGTTGGGCGATGTGCGCATCGATCCGGAGAGGCTGACGCGCGACGATTGGCTCGATCTGCTGATGACCCACCGGCTGCAGCCGACGTTTGCCGAGGACGAGGTCCGCGTCGTCGTCGATTACCCGGCGACGCAGTGCGCGTTGGCGAAAATCCGTCGCGACGACGACCAGCCCGCGGTCGCCGAACGCTTCGAGCTGTATCTCGGGCCGCTGGAACTGGCGAACGGCTATCACGAACTGACCGACGCCGACGAACAGCGCGCGCGCTTTCTGCGCGATCACGAGGTTCGCTGCTCGCGCGCAGAAGCGCTGCCGCCGATCGACGAGGCCTTGCTGGCCGCGCTGCACGATGGCTTGCCAGACTGCGCGGGCGTGGCGCTCGGCGTGGATCGACTGTTGATGGCCATGCTGGGGACCGCGTGCATCGCGGACGTGTTGGCCTTCGATTTCGCCCGCGCCTGAAGTTCACAACGCGGCTGCGGAATGCGTCGCAACCGATTGAAACCATGGATAAATCGCAATCCATCATCAAGCGGCGCACCGAGCTACGAGGATGCTGTCGCATTGCTTCGCCTTCTTGCGCGGTGACCTCATGTAGCGCTTCTTGCGCGCACGTTCGGCACCGAGAGCGTCGACGGCGATAGCGCATGAAAGCTGAACGCCTTGATGCCGCGAGCGGATCGGCGTAAAAAATTCGCTGGCCGTTCATCGCGGCTGCTTAGCATGCCAGCCCATCGGCATCGTCCATCCCACGGGAGGCTCTGAAATGCGTCTGGCTCTCATCTCCATCGTTACCGCGCTCGCACCGACGTTGTTTTCGCCCGCGGTGTCCGCGCAGAGCGGTTACTACGGCAACACCGGATACGACGACACCATTCGCTGCGAATCCCGCGACGGTCGGACCGAGCGCTGCGCTACTGGCGGCGCCTACGCCACGCTGGTGCGGCAATTGTCGTCGAGCCCTTGTACGCAAGGCCGCACCTGGGGTTCGGATCAGAACGGCGTTTGGGTCAGCGGCGGTTGCCGCGCCGAGTTCCGCATCGATCGTTACGGCAGCGGTTACGGTTCCGGTTCCGGATATGGTTCGGGCTACGGCAGCGGCTACAACCAAACAGGCACGATTCGCTGCGAATCCCGCGACAACCGTACTGTCCGTTGCGATACCGCTGGCCGTTACGCGTATCTCGAACGTCAACTGTCGTCCTCGCCCTGTATCGAGGGCAATACCTGGGGCACCGATTCGCGCGGCATTTGGGTCAGCGGCGGCTGTCGCGCCGATTTCCGAATCGACGACAGCGGCTACGGCTACGGCAACGGTAGCGGTTACAACCAGAATACCGGCGTGATCCGCTGCGAATCGCGCGACAACCGCAGCACGAACTGCCCGGTGCCGAATTTGCGGCGCAGCAACGTGCGCTTGATCCGTCAGATGTCGTCGACGCCCTGCGTCGAAGGCAGCAGTTGGGGCCGCAGCAGCAGCGGGATTTGGGTCACGCGCGGTTGTCGCGGCGAGTTCGTCGTCACCCGCGGCGGCGGTACCAAGGCGTGGACGCGTCCGCCGGGCGATCTGGGCAACGGCACCGGAAACGACACCGTGACCTCGCAAACGATTCGTTGCGAATCCAATGATCGAGCCACTGTCCGTTGCAATGCTGCCGTCAACCACCGCGCGGAGTTGATCCGCCAGCTCTCCGACTCGCCCTGCAACGAGGGCGGCAGTTGGGGTTGGGATAGCAGCGGCGTGTGGGTCAACAGCGGTTGTCGCGGCGAGTTCCGCGTCTGGTAAAGCCAGTGTTAAAGCGCGTCTTGTCGAGCGCGTCCGGTAACACCGACGGGCCGCGTCTGCTGCCGAGTCGACGATCCAAGGATTCATCGCAGGCCGCCGAAAGGCGGCCTGCGCGTTTGCGCGCGGCGCGCATTCGAGGCGCGTTTCGGGGCGAACGCTACTTGAGGCCACGCCGCAAGCGGGCGCATCGGCCGTTCGCGCGCATGGCTTTACACTATGCCGATGACCGACATCAACGACGCCTCCGCCGGCGACACCATCGACTACGCCCGCTACGACCGCATTCGCCCGATCCGCTGGACCGGCGATGCCTTGGAACTGCTCGATCAACGCAAATTGCCGTTCCAAGTCGAATATGCCACCTGTTCCGATAGCGACGCGGTGGCCGAGGCGATCCACGCGCTGATCGTGCGCGGTGCGCCCGCGATCGGCATCGCCGCGGCCTGGGGCGTCGTGCTGGCGGCGCGCGCATGCACCGCCACCGATGCATCCGAAGCGGCGCAGGCGCTGGAACCGGTGATGCGCCGGCTCAACGCCGCGCGCCCGACCGCGGTGAATCTCGCCTGGGCCTTGCAGCGCATGCGTCGCGCGCTCGCGGCCGTGCCGCCGGGCGAAGACTGGCGTGCTGCGTTGACGAACGAAGCGCAGGCCATCGCCGACGAAGATTTGGCCGCGAACCGCCGCATGGGCGATCTCGGCGCGCGGATGATCGCCGCAGGCAGCGGCGTGCTCACGCACTGCAATACCGGCTCGCTCGCCACCGCCGGTTTCGGCACCGCGCTCGGCGTGATTCGCGCCGGCGTCGCGCAGGGCCGGATCGAACGCGTGTTCGCGGGCGAGACCCGGCCTTGGCTGCAGGGCGCGCGCCTGACCGTGTGGGAACTGCAGCAGGACGGCATCGACGCCACGCTGATCGCCGACGCCGCCGCGTCCCACCTGATGAAAACCGGGCAGGTGCAGTGGGTGATCGTCGGCGCCGACCGCATCTGCGCCAATGGCGATGTCGCCAACAAGATCGGTACCTACCAACTCGCGATCGCCGCGCGTTTCCACGGCGTGAAAACGATGGTGGTCGCGCCGTGCTCCACCGTCGATATGGCCACCCCGACCGGGGCGGATATCGAGATCGAACAACGCGATCCCGGCGAGTTGTTCGGTGTCGGCGGCGTGCGCACGGTCGCCGAAGGCGTTCGCGCCTGGAACCCGGTGTTCGACGTGACCCCGGCCGATCTGATCGATGCGATCGTGACCGAGCGCGGTGTGGTGGAGCATCCGAACAGCGTCTCGATGCAGGCGATGTTCGGCGAGGCTTGAGCCCCGCTTTTTCGATTTCGCCGCGCGCGTATCGCGATCGTGCCGGGCCTGCGACGCGCGTCGCGACATCCTCGGGACAGGCTTTTTTGCGCCGCAGCCTTTTCGGGTTTTCCAAGTGCGGTTCGCCGGGTCTCCAAGACGCGCGCAAGTGATTGTTTCCGCATGAAAAACCGAGGCCGGAAAGGCGTCTTTCACGGGGCCGTTCATGTTACAATTCGGCGTTCGCGCGACAGCCTCGCACGAGCCCGTCGCCCAGACCTCTTGAGCTCGCGTCCATAGCGAGTTCGGTGCCGATTTTTCGGTTCGGCGCGGCCCCTCGGCGATGCCCTCCGCGTCGCGCACGTCTCCCCTGCAAAAGAAGTCGTAATGACAGAACTCGCGAAGGAAATCATCCCGGTCAATCTCGAAGACGAGATGCGCCGCAGCTATCTCGATTACGCCATGAGCGTGATCGTGGGCCGCGCGCTCCCCGACGCGAGGGACGGCCTGAAGCCAGTGCATCGCCGCGTGTTGTTCGCGATGAACGAACTCGGCGCGCACAGCAACAAGCCTTACTACAAATCGGCGCGTATCGTCGGCGACGTGATCGGTAAGTACCACCCGCACGGCGACCAGTCGGTGTACGACACTCTGGTGCGCATGGCGCAGCCCTTCTCGCTGCGCTATCTGCTGGTGGACGGGCAGGGCACCTTCGGTTCGGTCGACGGCGACAACGCCGCGGCGATGCGATACACCGCAGCGCGCATGGCCAAGCTCACCCACGAGCTGATGGCCGATATCGAAAAAGACACGGTCGATTTCCAACCGAACTACGACGAAAAGGAGCAGGAACCGACGGTGATGCCGTCGCGCTTCCCGAACCTGTTGGTGAACGGCTCGGCCGGCATCGCGGTCGGCATGGCGACGAATATCCCGCCGCACAATCTGTCGGAAGTGATAGACGCCACCGTTGCGCTGATCGACGACCCCGAAATCGAAATCGACGGCTTGATGCAGCACATCCCCGGCCCGGATTTCCCCACTGCGGGCATCATCAATGGCGTCGGCGGCATTCATTTGGCGTATCGCACCGGCCGAGGTCGCGTGCGCATGCGCGCGCGGGCCGAGGTCGAAGTGGCCGACAACGGCCGCGAGGCGATCGTCGTCACCGAGATTCCCTACCAAGTCAATAAAGCGCGGCTGATCGAAAAGATCGCCGAGCTGGTGAAGGAAAAGAAACTCGAAGGCATCAGCGAGTTGCGCGACGAGTCCGACAAGGACGGCATGCGCATCTACATCGAGATCAAACGCGGCGAATCGGCCGAGGTGGTGCTCAATAACCTCTACGCGCAGACGCCGTTGGAATCGGTGTTCGGCATCAACATGGTCGCGCTGGTCGATGGCCGTCCGCAGTTGCTGAATCTGAAGCAGATTCTGGAATGCTTCGTGCGCCATCGCCGCGAAGTGGTGACCCGCCGCACCATCTTCGAACTGCGCAAGGCCCGTGCCCGCGCGCATATTTTGGAAGGCCTGACCGTCGCGCTCGCCAACATCGACGAGATGATCGAGTTGATCAAGACGTCGGCGAACCCCAACGAAGCGCGCGAGCGGATGCTCGCGAAGACTTGGGATGCGGGGCTGGTGGCCAGTCTGCTCGCCGCCGCCGGTAGCGATGCCTCGCGACCGGAGGATTTGCCGGCCGGCGTGGGTTTGCTCGCGGACGGCTACCAACTGACCGAAACCCAGGCCAAAGAAATCCTGGAAATGCGCCTGCACCGCCTCACCGGCTTGGAGCAGGACAAACTCACCGACGAGTACAAGGAACTGCTCGAAGCGATTCGCGGCTTGATCGAGATTCTCGAAAACCCCGATCGCCTGCGCGAAGTCATCCGCGACGAATTGCTCGAAGTGAAGGAAGAATACGGCGACGCGCGCCGCAGCGAGATTCGCGCCAGCGAAGAAGACCTCGATATTCTCGATCTGATCGCGCCGGAAGACGTGGTGGTGACGCTCTCGCACGCCGGTTACGCGAAACGTCAGCCGGTGACGGCGTATCGCGCGCAAAAGCGCGGCGGTCGCGGCCGTAACGCGGCGGCGACGAAGGACGAGGATTTCATCGATCAACTGTGGCTGGTCAACACCCACGACACGTTGCTGACCTTCACCAGCAGCGGCCGCGTGTTCTGGCTGCCCGTGCACCAGTTGCCCGACGCCGGCCCGAACGCGCGCGGTCGGCCGATCGTCAACTGGCTGGCGCTGGAAGAAGGCGAGAAAGTGCAGGCCGTTGTGCCGGTGCATGCCTACGACGAACAGCATTTCGTTTTCTTCGCCACCCGCAACGGCACGGTCAAGAAAACGCCGCTCACCGAATTCGCCTATCGATTGGCGCGCGGCAAGATCGCGATCAATCTCGACGAGGGCGACGCCTTGATCGGCGCCGCGCTGACCGACGGCGAGCGCGACATCCTGCTGTTCGCCTCGAACGGCCGCGTCGCGCGTTTCGCCGAAGCGCACGTTCGCCCGATGGGCCGCACCGCCACCGGCGTTCGCGGCATGCGTCTGGCCGGCGGCGAAGCGGTGGTGAGTTTGATCGTCGCCGAATCGGCCGGCGATGCGGTGGAGGACGAGAGCGTCGCCGACCTTGTCGACATGAGTGCGGAACTGGCAGTGCCGGAGACCGGTGCCGAAGAGCGCACCGAATCCGCCGAAGCCGAAGCGATCGATGCGGGCCAAGACGACGGCACCACGCTCTACATCCTGACCGCCACCGAGAACGGCTACGGCAAGCGCACGCCGCTGACGGACCACCCGCGCAAGGGCCGCGGTACCCAGGGCGTGATCGGTATTCAGACCACCGCCCGCAACGGCAAGCTCGTCGGCGCGGTCCTGCTGCGCAGCAGCGACGAAGTCCTGCTGATTTCCGATGGCGGTACCTTAGTGCGGACGCGAGCGGCGGAGATTTCGCGCGTCGGCCGCAACACCCAGGGCGTCACCTTGATGCGCATGGTCGAAGGCGAAGCTCTGCAAGCCCTGGAACGGCTGGACGCGTCGCTCGACGACGACAACGGTGGAGCGATGGAAGAAGCGCCGCCCGCCGTCCGCGATTTCGAGTACACCCAGCCGATGCCGCCGGATCCGGCGCCCGAAGCGATGTGACCTCGGAGCGCATCGCGCACGCGGGCGAGATGTCACGCTCGCAAGAAGCAGCCGCCTTCGGGCGGCTGTTTCGTTCGGGTCGTTGCGTCGTACTGATAGCAAGGACGACGTGTTCCTTGACGACGTCTTCCTTCTCCCCGCACAGCGGGGAGAAGGTGGCGCGCAGCGCCGGATGAGGGGCAGGCATCTGCGATCAAGCTGCCGCGATCAAGCAGCCGCAATCGATCACCAAGCGCCGCTCACCCGGCCTTTTCGGCCACCCTCTCCCCGTGCGAAGCACGAGGAGAGGGGAGCGCTGTGGGCCTGCCATCCTTTCGACACTCTTGCCGATATCGGCAAGCATGCCCCTCGCGACGCTCCCGATCACAACTCGATTTCGTTAAGCACTCTGACGGATCTACGACGTGTTCCTTCTCCCCGCCCAGCGGGGAGAAGGTGGCGCGCAGCGCCGGATGAGGGGCGGGCAGCTGCGATCAAGCTGCCGCGATCAAGCAGCCGCAATCGATCACCAAGAGCGCCCATCACCAGGCCCTCGGCCACCCTCTCCCCGTGCCAGGCACGGAGAGAGGGAGCGCTGTGGGCCAGATGTCCTTTTCGAAACGCTTGCCGATATCGGCACAAGCATGCCCCTCGCGACGCTCGCCATCACAACTCGATTTCGTTAA
>JADZBF010000343.1 GCA_020852215.1 Lysobacter sp.
AGAGGTCGTCGAGTTTCAGTTCGGGCTTGGTCGCCAGCGGATGCGTGGGCGTGGCGATCAGCATCGGTTCGAAGCGATAGACGGGCGTGTAGTCGAGGTCGCTGGGCACGTCCAGCATCGAGCCCACTGCGAGGTCCACGCCGTCGCTGCGCAGCAGGTCCAGGCCGCTGGCGCCGGTGACGTTGTGCAGCACCAGCTTCACTTCCGGGTGGGCCTGTCGGTAGGCCTCCACGATCTTCGGCAGCAGGTACAGGATGGTCGAGCTGCCGGCGGCGACATGCAGTTCGCCGACATCCAGGCCTTTGACTTGTTCGCGGAACGCGGCGGGCAGGCTGTCGATGCCTTCCACCAACGGCCGCGCCAGCTCGTACAGAGCCTCGCCCTCGCGGGTGGGCGTGAGCCGGCGGCCGGCGCGTTCGAACAACTGCACGCCCAGTTCCCGTTCCAACGCCTGCAATTGCAGGGTAATGGCCGGCTGGGTGACGTACAGGGCCGCCGCCGCGCGCGAAACCGACCCCAGCCGAGCCACCTGGCAGAAGGCCCGGAGGGGCTTCAGGCGGTCGCCCTTATAGGCAAATCGTCGAGTAGGGGAGTCGGCCACGGGTCCGGAGGTGGTTGATTTGTCTACTTATAAGTTTAGCTAATAATTACAATTGAAAAAACTCAGTTGTCAAATACTGTACGTGGGCGGATGGTGACTTCCCCACGTTGTGTTGGATGTCCGCATGTCCGCTGTCCTCAAACCTCAGGATGCCGATCCCTCCGCAGGTGCGCCGCAGGGCGCGGATGTCGGCGTCGAGGTGCTCGGTGCCTTCCCCGGCCAAGACGCCCTGTTGACGCCCGAAGCGCTGCGCTTCCTGGCCGCGCTGCATCGCCGCTTCGACCCGCAGCGGCGGATCCGTCTGGCCGCCCGGCAGGCGCGGCAAGCCCAATTCGACGCCGGCGCGCTGCCGGCCTTTCGCGAAGACACTCGCGCCATTCGCGAAAGCGACTGGTTCGTGGCGCCGATTCCCGACGCCTTGCTCGACCGCCGGGTGGAGATCACCGGCCCGGTCGACCCGAAGATGGTCATCAACGCGTTGAACTCGGGCGCGAACTGCTACATGGCCGATTTCGAGGATTCCACGACGCCGACGTGGGCGAACCTGTTGATCGGCCAGCGCGCGCTGCGCGAGGCGGTCGCCGGCACGCTCGCCTTCGACGGCAACGGCAAGGAATACCGGTTGAAGCCCGCCGCCGAGCGCGCGGTGCTGCTGGTGCGCCCGCGCGGTTGGCATCTGGACGAAAAACTCATCCGCATCGACGGCACGCGCATGAGCGGCAGCTTGTTCGATCTCGGCCTGTTCGCCTTCCACAACGCCGCGGCGCTGGCGGCGCAGGACCGCGGCCCGTATTTCTATCTGCCCAAGCTGCAGTGCATGGAAGAAGCGCAGTTGTGGGACGCGGTAATGAGCGAAATCGAACAGATGCTGGGCCTGGCGCACGGCCAGATGAAGGCGACGGTGCTGATCGAAACGCTGCCGGCGGCGTTCGAGATGGACGAGATTCTGCACGCGCTGCGCGACCGCATCGTCGGTTTGAACTGCGGGCGCTGGGATTACATCTTTTCGTACATCAAAACGCTGCGCGCGCATCGCGGCGGCGCGCGCGCCAGCCGCGTCCTGCCCGAACGCGGGCAAGTGACGATGACGCAGCCGTTCCTGAAGGCGTATTCGGAACTGCTGATCAAGACCTGCCACCGCCGTCGCGCGCATGCGATGGGCGGCATGGCGGCGCAAATTCCAAATCCACGCGACGAGGTGGCGAATGCCGCCGCCATCGCACGCGTGCGCGCCGACAAACTGCGCGAAGCCGAGGCCGGTCACGACGGCACCTGGGTGGCGCATCCGGGCCTGGTGCCGATCGCGCGCGAGATTTTCGATGCGCGCATGCCGCAGCCGCATCAACAGCATGTCGGCCGCAGCGACGTGAACGTGACGGCGGAAGACCTGCTGCGGCCTTCGCTCGGCACCATCACCGAAGCGGGTTTCTTCGGCAATGTCGAAGTCTGCGTGCGTTATCTCGCCGCGTGGCTCGACGGCAACGGCTGCGTGCCGATCCACGGCATGATGGAAGACGCCGCCACCGCCGAAATCGCGCGCGCGCAGTTGTGGCAATGGCTGCATTACGCCGATGTCCCGGCCGGCCAAGCGCCGGCCGCGGCCGACGGCGACGCAGTGCGCGGCTCGCTGCATTTGGCCGACGGCACGCAGTTGGATTTCGCGCTGTTCGAGCGCGCCCTGATCGGTTTGCCGTCGAAACTCGCCGCCGACACCGCCGTCGCGGGTGTTTCGCGCGTCGACGAAGCGATCGCGCTGCTGTCGGAACTCACGCATCGCGACACGCTCGCCGATTTCCTCACGCTGCCCGCTTACGAACGGATCGATTGAACCGCCGATGTTGTGGGAGGGCCGGAAGGCCCGATGGATTCTGCATTCGGGCCTTCCGGCCCTCCCACAATCTTCCGGCTCTCCGACAACCTTCCGGCGTTCCCACAGCCGCTCCTCCAAGAATCTTTTCTACCAGACCCCACGCAGGACCCACGACCATGAAGACCACGCTCCCCACCGCCGAACAACTGAAGCTGGATTGGAACAACAACCCGCGCTGGGCCGGGATCACCCGCCCGTATTCCGCCGAGGAAGTCGTGCGTCTGCGCGGCACCGTGCCGGTGGAGCATTCGATCGCCAAGATCGGCGCCGAAAAACTCTGGAAGTCGCTGCAGACCGAGGACTTCGTCAACGCGCTCGGCGCGATGACCGGCAATCAAGCGATGCAGCAGGTGAAGGCCGGCTTGAAGGCGATTTATCTCAGCGGCTGGCAGGTCGCGGCGGATGCGAATATCGCCGGCGAAATGTATCCCGACCAATCGCTGTACCCGGCGAATTCAGTGCCGCAGGTGGTCAAGCGCATCAACAACACGCTGCTGCGCGCCGATCAGATCCAATGCGCGGAAGGCACCGGCGATATCGACTTTCTGCAGCCGATCGTGGCCGACGCCGAAGCCGGTTTCGGCGGTGTGCTCAACGCCTTCGAATTGATGAAAGCGATGATCGAAGCCGGTGCGGCCGGCGTGCATTTCGAAGACCAACTCGCCAGCGTCAAGAAGTGCGGCCACATGGGCGGCAAAGTGCTGGTGCCGACTCGCGAAGCGGTGGAGAAACTGGTCGCCGCGCGCCTCGCCGCCGACGTGATGGGCACGCCGACGCTGATCGTCGCGCGCACCGACGCCGAAGCTGCCGATCTGCTCACCAGCGATGTCGATGCCAACGATCTTCCGTTCTGCACCGGCGAGCGCACGGTCGAAGGCTTCTACAAGACCAGGAACGGCCTCGACCAGGCGATCAGCCGCGGTCTTGCTTACGCGCCCTACGCCGATCTGGTGTGGTGCGAAACCGGCAAGCCGGATCTGGAATTCGCACGCAAGTTCGCCGAAGCCATCCACGCGAAGTTCCCGGGCAAGCTGTTGGCCTACAACTGCTCGCCCAGCTTCAACTGGAAGAAGAACCTGGACGACGCCACCATCGCCAAGTTCCAGAAGGAAATCGCCAGCTACGGCTACAAGTTCCAGTTC
>JADZBF010000344.1 GCA_020852215.1 Lysobacter sp.
TGCCGAGCGTGTCTTTTTCCTGCACGTCCTTGTCGAACACTTTGCAGGGCGCGCCGTTGAACGACGGCCAGTTCGCCGGATCCGGGCCGAACTGCACGATGCACGAGGCTTCGCCGTAGCGGTTCTGCGGCGGTTGGCTGCCCTGTGAGGCATAGCCATTGGCGAAACCGAAGAAACCTTGCAGCGCGTTGTCGGCGCGGAAGTGACGGAAGCCGACGGTGCCGGTGAGTTTGTCGGTGAAGTCGAACGCCAGTTCGCCGAAGATCGCTTCGTCGTGATCGCGGCGTTCTTGCTGGGTCAACCAGATGGTGTCTTCCCAACCGCGCACCGACAGCGAGCTGGCGAGATTATCGACGCGATAGCGCTGTTCGATATCGTGCGACTGGTCCATCCAGAACAAGCCGGCAACGAAACGCAGGCGACGGTCCTGCGGCGACGCGATGCGCAGTTCGTGACTGGTCTTCTTGTAACCGTCGACGCCCTGGATGTACTGCGCGGGGTTCACCAGGTCGCCGTTGTCGTCGTAGAAGTACGCGCCGTAACCGGCCAGCGTGTCGTACCAATAGCCGTAGTCGCTGTAGTCGGTATCGGTGTCGACATCGCGCTTGAGGTGCGCGAAGGCGTAAGTCAGATCGAAGTTGCCGATCTTGCCCTGCAGCGTCAGCGCCGCTTGCGCCCAACGATCGTCCGATGCCTCACGATACGCGTGGCTGATCTTGCGCTCGCCGAAGGTGTTGTCGTAGCCGAAGCTGCCGTTGACCTTCTGGCGCTGGCCCATGATGGTGGGCGTGATGGTCCAGTTGTCGTTGATGTCGAACTTCAGCGCGGCGCGCGCGCCGACAGTGCTGGCGTCGTTGTAGTTGTCCTCGACGCGATCGGCGTTGTTCTGCACGATGCCCGAGGTGGGATACGTGCGTTCGCTGTAGACGTTGTCGATCCAGCCGGCGTCTTTCTTGTCCCAGCCGACCAGGCGGATCGCGGCGCGATCGGACATCGGCACGTTGACGAAGCCCTCGACCACATGGCCCCAGCCGCCGCCGTCGATGGCGCTGGCTTCGACGCCGTAACCGGCGGAGAAACCCGCGGTATCGGGCTTGCGGGTAATCAAACGCAGCGTACCGGCTTCGGAACTGGCGCCGTACAGCGTACCCTGCGGACCGGACAGCGCTTCGACGCGCTCCATGTCGTAGACGTGCAGATCGAGCGCGCCCTGGATGGTGGTGATCGGTTGTTCGTCGAGATAAATACCGACGCTGGGCAGCGGGCCGGAGTGGTTGCCGTCGCCGCCGCTGGCGACGCCGCGCATGTAGACCTGACCGAAACCCGGGCCGTTCGGCGAAATCGAAACGCTGGGCAACAGTTTCGCGTAATCCTCGAAATCGTTGACCTGCAGCTCGTCGAGCTGCTGCGCGCCGATCACGTTCAGGCTGATCGGCACGTCCTGCGCGTTCTCGCTGCGTTTTTGCGAGGTAACGGTGATGGTCTCGAGCGTGGGGTTACCGCTTTGCTCGTCTGCCGCGGGCGCGGCGTCTTGAGCGAAGACGGCGCCTGCGTGCATGCCGCCGAAGGCGAGACAGATCGCGGCGGTCAGCGGCAAGCGGTTGAAGACGCGACGCGACCGCGCGGCGGCGGTTCGTCGGTTGGGTGGGTTCGACGGATATCGCATGATCATCTCCCGGGTGGTGGTTTTAATGTGATGCTTGGACAACGCTCTTACGTGAAGCGAAACTTTTACGTGCAGCGAAACTCTTGCGTGGCGCGAAACTCATCGACTTCAAAACATTCTCGCGGATGCATCGCGCTCGACAGCGGACCCGCTGTCGAAAGGCCCGCCCTAGAAACGCGGCGCGTCGGGATAGGCCTCCAGCACCGGCCCCAACGCGGCTTTGAGCGGATCGAGCCAAGGCTCGTAATGCTTCCACTGTTCCAAACCGTCGCGATTGATCGGCCGGCGCACTTGCTCGGAACTTGCGGTGCGCACGGGGCGCTCGTTTTCGTAGAAACGCAGGCAGCCGTCCTCGAACGGCAGGCCGCAGTAATCGAGCAAACGCCGCACTTCGGCTTCGGTGTCGTCGACCAAGCGCTCGTGAATCACGCGATGGACGCGCCCGGACAGGCCGATGCGCTCGAAGACTTCGTCGAAATGCGCCATCAGTTCGACGTAATCGCGGTAGTAGCGACCGATATCGTCAAGGCTGTAGCTGAAATTCTGGCCGCGCGCGAAATGTTGTTTGAAGCCGGAGAAGCAGCAGGCCATCGGGTGACGGCGCGCATCGACGATCTTCGCGTTCGGCAGCATCAAGTGAATCAAGCCGATGTGCTGGAAGTTGTTGGGCATCTTGTCGATGAACAACGGCGCGCCGGTCTTGCGCTGCACGCGCGTGCGTTCCAGATACTGCCGGCCCAGCGCGATCAATGCGTCGCGATCCATCGCCGCCAACGCATCGTGATAGCTGCGTGCGCCCGCGGCTTCGGCGTCGCGACGCAGATCGCGGGTCATCGCGATGATCTCGGGCAGCTCCATCGTGCCCTCGACCTGCGAGTGGCTCGACAATATTTGTTCGATCAGCGTCGAACCCGAGCGCGGCAGGCCGACGACGAAGATCGGATCCGGCGACGGGTCGCCCCAACCGGCGCGTTCGGCGAAGAATTCGGGCGTGTACAGCCGCTTGGCGCGGCGCATGCGCGCGTGCACATCCTCGGCGCGATACGGCATGCGCGCCAGACGCAGGCGATTGCCCTCGGCATAATGCGCGAACGACGCCGCGTAATCGCCGCGATCCTCCAGTGCCTTGCCGAGCGAGAATTCGAAATGCAGGCGATGCTCGTCGTCCACGTCGGTGCGAGCGAGCTGCCGCTCGATGGCGCCGAGATCGTCGTCGCCGAAACGCACGGTCTTGAGATTCGCCAAGCTCCAATACGCTTCGCCGAACTGCGGTTCGAGCGCGATGCTGCCGCGATAGGCGTCGATGGCCTCCGGTTGCCGGCCCGCGGTCTTCAGCGCGTGACCCAGGCTCATGCGCACGCGCGCATTGTCGGGAAACGCGCGCAGCACGTCTTCGTAGATCGCGATGCCGCGCGCGTATTCGCCGAGTCGGCAAAGAATCGCCGCCTGCAAGGTGCGATAACCGGGCTGCTGCGGCTCGGCGGCGAGCAATATCTCCAACTGCGCGAGCGCCGCTTCGGATTGCTGATCGCGATGCAGCACCAAGGCGTAGTGATGCCGCGCTTCTCGAAAGCCCGGCGCCAGTTCCAGGCAGCGTTCGAACAACTCCAACGCTTCTTCGTTGCGGCCGATACGCACCGCCAGTTCGGCCAGCATGCGTAGCGCGGCGACATCGGTCGGCGTGCGCTGCAGACGCGCGCGCAGTTGCGTTTCGGCCTCGGGCAGGCGGTTTTCGGCCAGAGCCTGCGCCGCCCGCAGCAACTGTGGGTCGCGCACGGAATGGCGCACATGCGCTTGATAGGCTTCGGCCGCCGCGGCGGCATCGCCCTGCGCGCGCAGCAGATCGGCTACGCGCAGCCACGCTTGCGGCAGTTCGGGATTCAGCGTGAGCGCCCTGCGCAGCGCCGCGATGGCCTCGTCGCCGCGGTCGAGTTCGGCCAGGGTCAGGCCGTATTCGTAATGCACCGACACCGCATCGGGCATCGCGCGGGCCAGCGGTTCCAGCACCGCCAGCGCGGCCGGATAGCGCCCGCAGATGCGATGCGAGGCGCCCAGCACCAATCGCGCGGCCGGATGGCCGTGCACCACGCGCAGAATTTCCTGGGCCTGTTCGCCGGCCAGTTCGGGGTCGCTGCCCAACAGGCGCGAGGCATGATGCAGAGCGACTTCGAGACTGGCGGTGGGATCGGACAAACAGCGCTCTGCGTGCGGATATGGGGGCCGCACGAAGCGGCGACCCGCCAATCTACGCCGCAGGGATTCGCGCCGTCCAGCCCGATACGACGGGCACGAGACCTCCGTCGCACCGCTCGCATGCGTTATCGCCCTAAAGGAGAGGCACAGAGGAGAGGCCCAGAGGAGAGACACAGAAGAGAGGCCCAGAAGAGAGACCCGCGAACCGGGCGCCGGCGCGATCCGGTTAAGATGCCGCCATGGCGCGCGAGACCGACGACGACGGCACGATTCGACCCTATGCCAAGCCGGCCGGCGGCTGGGATGCCCTGAAGGCCTCGTGGCAGGCCCTGCGCGACTACGAAGCCGTGCTGCGCGGCCCCGGCACGTTGCTGCGCGCCAATCAACCCAGCGGCTTCGACTGCCCGGGCTGCGCCTGGCCGGACCGCAACCCGCATTCCACATTCGAGTTCTGCGAGAACGGCGTGAAAGCCGTGGCCAATGAAGCCACCGGCAAGCGCGCGGATCGCGCCTTCTTCGCCGAACACAGCGTCGCCTGGCTGGCCGAACAGGACGACCAATTTCTGGAAGCCCAGGGCCGGCTCACCGAGCCGATGGCCTACGACGCGGCGAGCGATCGCTACGTGCCGATCGCCTGGGACGACGCGTTCGAAAAGATCGCCGCGGCGTTGAACGCGCTGACCTCGCCGAACGAAGCGATTTTCTACACCTCCGGCCGCACCTCGAACGAAGCGGCGTTTCTCTATCAACTGTTCGTGCGCGCCTACGGCACCAACAATTTCCCCGACTGCTCGAACATGTGCCACGAACCTTCGGGCGTGGCGATGACCGAACAGATCGGCAGCGGCAAGGGCACGGTGACGCTGGAGGATTTCGAACGCGCCGAGGCGATCTTCGTGTTCGGCCAGAACCCCGGCACCAATCATCCGCGCATGCTCGGCGAACTGCGCGACGCGGCCAAACGCGGCTGCAAGATCGTGGTATTCAATCCGCTGCGCGAACGCGGCCTGGAACGCTTCACCGATCCGCAATCGCCTGCGGAAATGCTCGGCGGCGGTTCCACCGCGATCGCCTCGCATTATTTCCAGCCGAAGATCGGCGGCGACTTGGCGGTCGCA
>JADZBF010000345.1 GCA_020852215.1 Lysobacter sp.
GCGCTTTTTGTTTTCGTCGATCTTTTCCATGGTGGAATCCTCGTCAGTGGCGTTGTGAAGGTGCGTGAAGATTAGGAAGGGGCCGTCGCAAAAGCTGCGACGTCCGAAAATTTAGTGCGCGGCCGGTTCGCGGCCCATCGGCGAATGCCGCGTCGCGCTGTCGGAAAACTCCGAATGCCGCGGGGCGAGCAAGGCCGCGACCTCTTCCAGCGTGCGCACCGCTTCGATGCGGCTTTGGCGGCCGAGACCGCGCGCGAGCAAGGCCTCCATCCGCGCATAAACAGCTTCGTCCGCAGCCGCGGCGACGTTCGCTTGCGGCGACAGCGTCGCGGCATGCTTCGATGCGGCGCTCATCGATTGGGCCTCACGAGGCCGCAATACAAACCCTCGATCGCGAAATCCTGGTCGGGATGCACATCGATAGGCGCGTAGTCGGGATTGCGCGGCAGCAGGCGGATGCGGTCTTTGCCGATCTTCAACAACTTCACGGTGATTTCGTCGTCGATGCGCGCGACCACAATTTGGCCGGAACGCGCTTCGCGGGTGCGGTACACGCCGATCAGATCGCCTTCGAAGATGCCTTCGTCGCGCATCGAATCGCCCTGCACTTTCAGCAGGTAATTCGGTGCGGGCGAGAACAGGGCGCGATCAAGCAGGACGTAGTCGTCGGAGCGCAGGTCGGCGCCGATCGGCAGGCCGGCGGCGACGCGGCCCAGCACCGGCAGGCGCAGCGCGTGATCCGGCAGCGCCGGCTCGACGGGCTGGTCGAGCGCTTCGTTGGCGGCTTCCTGCACCAGCCGGATGCCGCGCGCCTGCCCGGGGACGCGGCGGATGGCGCCGGCCTGTTCCAGCGCTTCGATGTGGTACTGGGCGGCGCGGACGCCCTTGAAGCCCATGGCATGGGCGATCTCGGTCTGCGAGGGCGGCACGCCGTCGGCGGCGATGCGCTCGGAGATGAGGGCGAGGATGGCTTGCTGGGTATCGGTGAGGTCCATGGTTAGTAGTATTACTACTAACGGACGGGTGCGTCAACGGCTGGGCGCGTCCGGCCCGAGACGGTCGCCAAGGCCATCCCGGAAGATCAAACGGTTGTCCGCGAAACCGATCCAGATCATCAAGGGCAGCAACGCGAGGCCCCATCCATCGTCGCGAAGCGCCAGCCCAAGCCGGTCGAGGCGCTGCAGCAGCCAAGGCAGCGCTCCGGGCTCCGCCGACATCAGGTCGCTGTAGTGCGGCGCGATGAATATCGAAATCAGCGATGCCACGAGTATCGGGGCGGCCAAAAGACACGCGACGACGGCGCCGTAGACGCCCGAGCCCAGATAGGCGCGCAGAAAGCGCCCGCGCCGCAGTGCCGCCCATGCTTGTACGAGAGAGGCTCCGCGGCGATAACCGAACCAGATCGCGGCCCCGAGGAGCCCAAGAGCGAATTCGACGGGAAGGACGATCGCTTGCATGGCGGCCTGCATCCAGGCGCCTGAGCCATCCGCGACAACGCCCGCAAGCAGTTTCAATCCCAGATTGGAGATCATCCAAAGCGCGGCGATCACCAGGACCGCACCGGTGCCGGGCCAATACAAACGCCAGCCGCCGACATCACGATCGCGGACGAGCGTCGTCGGGCAGCCGACGGCGAATCGAGAGACGACCAGCGCCAAGAGAAAAAAACACCAGGCTGCGATCCGCAGCGCATCTCGCCAGCGCTCGGGCGCGAAAGACATCGCGAACAAAAACACCAGGACGACGACGAAACCCGCACGCACCGAGCGCACGTCGAGCGCCCAGCGCAACGCGTCCAGCGCGCGGCGGTCGCGATCGAACCAGAAAGCGACGCCGAGCATCGCCCTGAACGACACGAGGCTTGCGAGAAAAAGCGCCGCGTAGACCACGCTCTCGTGGCCGGTGTAGACGAGCGCAAGCAGATCGTATGCGCCGCGATCCCGTGAAAGGTCGAGGATACCGCGCAGTCCGCGCGTGCTCTCCAGCGCCAATAACGGCCACGCGACGAGCCAGGCGGCGCAGATCGCGGCGAGACCCCACATGCGTGCGCGAACGGACGTCATCGTCCGAATCGACATCAAGAGGCTTCGATCAATGCCTGCAACCCTTCCAACGCCGCCCCCACCGTCTGCCGCCGCACGGCTTCGCGGTCGCCGTCGAAATGGAAGACCTGGGCCTTGGCGTAGCCGCCGCGACGCTTCCAGCCGATCCAAACGGTGCCGACGGGTTTGTCGGCGCTGCCGCCGCCCGGGCCGGCGATGCCGGTGACGGCAACGGCCACGGCGCCGCCCGAATGCACCAGCGCGCCGGAGACCATTTCGATCACGGTCTCGCGGCTGACCGCACCGTGGTATTCCAAAGTTTCCGGGCGCACGCCCAGCATCGCCTGCTTGGCTTCGTAGCTGTAGGCGACCATGCCGCTGTCGAACCAGTCTGACGAGCCGGCGATGTCGGTGACGGTTTTCGCGATCCAGCCGCCGGTGCAGCTTTCGGCGGTGACGAGGGTGAGGCGCTGCTGGCGGAAACGCTCGCCGAGGGCTTCGGCGAAGCGATTCAATTCGGCATCGGAGGGGAGCGGCATACGGTGACCCGTTCCGGCGCGGCGGAAGGCGCGCTCGTCGGCGGCATCATACCCAAGCGGCACGGGCGCGCCTGTGCCGGTGGTGGGGCGAACGAATGCGGCGTACGGATCGTCGCAAGCCGTATTCGCGAATCGAACGAAGCCGCATGGGCAAAGTCGTCCCGCGGCCGCGCTTTCATCATCGCGCTTCCATCACAGCCATCCCGGCGCACGCCGGGATCCCGCTTTCATCGCTTCAAGAGAAAACCGAACCCGACGCGCATAGCCTTCGGCGACCGAAAGCCGCCGAAAGCCGCCAGAAACGACGACGGCCCGCACGAAGCGGGCCGTCGGGAGTACTGATCGCAAGCGCAGACGCGACGTCGATGCGAGCGTCGATGCAATCGTCGATGTGTTCGCGCAGCGCGATACCGCGTTACTTCTTGTCGGCCGCGGCAGGTGCCGCCGCTTTCGCATCGCCCACCGACACCGCGCCGGTCTGCTGCACCACGCAATCGCCGTTGGCGTCGGAACCGAACAGGCTGTTGCAGATGTGGCTGACGTCCAGCGGGTCGGCCTTGGCGTAGGTATGGCAACCGAAACAGTTGGGCGCCCATGAGGTATCGCCCTGCTGGAAGGTTTCCATGCTCATGTTGGTCAGTTCCAACGAGCCGCGCTGCAGGCTGGTGGGATCGCCGGGCACGATCTTGTCGCCGCCTTGCGCATGCACGGTGTACGCGATCGGCGGGTTGCCCGAATCCGCGCCGCCCTTGGTCCAGATCGCGCCGATCAGCGTGTAGTTCTTCCAGATCGCCATCGGGTCGGTGTCGGGCAACGCGGTGAGCATGCCTTGCGGACCGACCAATTGGTCGTTGAGCTGCTGGATCGCCAACAGATTCGCGGCGTTGTCGTTGCCGTTGATCGATGTGCCGGGCTGATTGCCGTTGGCGTACATGCGGCAAATGTTGTTCGCCGTGTTGGTCGCCGGCGGCGTGCCCTGGAACGGGTCGGGCGTGTTGAAGTTGTACGTCGCGCAGGCGGTATTGGGCGGGCTACCGGGTTGCGACGGATTCTGGGTGAGGCACGCGGCGGCGTCGGACGCGGCGAAGGCCCAACCGTTCGCGGGCGTCGGCGTGGAGCCGTCGCACAGCGGTGCGTTGTTCTTGTGCTCGAACGTGGCCCAGATCATCTCCGGATGTTTCGAGGTCCAATTCGCGATATGGAACCCCACCATGCCCAGCGTCACCGGCGTATTACTGCCCGGCAGCGTGGCCTGCATCGTGTAGTACGAGGGATCCGGCTTGGGCAGGATCATCCAGGAGACCTTGATCTCGAACGTACCTTCGGCGAAGCCCGATTGCGTGGCCTGACATTCGGCGCGCGAATACCAGATGTTGTAGCGCAGGATGTTGCCGTTCTGGTCGTACAGCGCGTTGCCGTCGGCCTGGGTGTCCTCGAAGTCCTGCGGCTTGTCGGCGCGCA
>JADZBF010000346.1 GCA_020852215.1 Lysobacter sp.
AATGCCCGTCGCCACTGCGGCGTTGAGCTTTTCCAGGTGATTCGCTTCGCGACCCCCGAAAAAGCAGGTCCCTCGCTGCGCTCGGGATGACAGGTACGAATGTTCTGGGGTTTCGCGCGAATCAATGCGCGGAACTGTTGACCGCGACAAGAATGAGTTTTGTGGGAGGGCCGGAAGGCCCGAATCTAATCGAGTAGGTATCGGGCCTTCCGGCCCTCCCACATGATTCACTGCCGCTGCCGCACCGCCTCGAACAATGCCACGCCCGTCGCCACGGAGACGTTGAGGCTTTCCACACCCGGGGCATTGGCGAGACCCGGCATCGGGATCGTGACCAGTTGATCGCAATGTTCGCGGGTGAGACGACGCAGGCCATCGGCTTCGCCGCCCAGCGCCAACGCGACGTTGCCGCGCAGGTCCAGCGCGTAGAGCGACGCGGTCGCTTCGCCGGCCAGGCCATAGATCCATACGCCCATCTGCTGCAGGTCGCGCATCGCGCGGGCCAGATTGGTCACGCGCACCACCGCGACGCTGTCGGCGGCGCCGGCCGAGGTCTTGCGCACCGTCGCGTTCACCTGCACGGCTTTGTCTTTCGGAATCACCACCGCGGTGACGCCCGCCGCGGCCGCGCTGCGCAGACACGCGCCGAGGTTGTGCGGGTCTTGCACGCCATCGAGAACAAGCAGCAGCGCCTTGCCTTCGGCGGCTTCGATCAGCGCGGGCAAATCGTCTTCGTTGTAGGTCTTCGCGGCGGCGTAGCGCGCGACCACGCCCTGATGGCGCAGACCGCCGGCCACGCCGTCGAGCACATTCGTCGCGACCCGGCGCACGTCGATGTCCTTGCGGCGCGCGTTCTCTTCGATTTCTGTCAGGCGCGGGTTCTTGGCGCCGGCTTCGATCATCACTTCGCGGACGTGGTCGGCATCGTGCTCGACCGCGGCGGCGACGGCGTTGATGCCGACGATCCAGGGAGAGTTCTTCGTCATCCCGCTATTGTGCCGCGAAGCGGGAGGCTTTGCCCGCGCCGCGCTATCATCCGCCGCCCGACGAGACTCGCCCCCTGTGCCTTCCCAAGCCGCCCACGCTACGCAGATCGCCATCGTCGGCGGCGGCCCCGCCGGGCTGATGGCGGCCGAGGCCGCGATCACCGCCGGCCTGCGCGTGGACGTGTTCGAGGCGAAGGGTTCGGTGGGCCGCAAGTTTCTGATCGCCGGCAAAGGCGGTTTGAATCTGACCCACGGCGAGCCGCGCCCCGCCTTCGATGCGCGCTATCGCGAACGCACGGCCGAGGTCGCGCGCTGGTTGGATGCCTTCGATGCCGATGCGCTGCGCGCTTGGGCGCGCGAATTGGGCGTCGAGACCTACGTCGGCAGTTCAGGCCGCGTGTTTCCGATGGATCGCAAAGCCGCGCCGCTGCTGCGCGGTTGGGTGCGGCGATTACGCGAACGCGGTGTGCGATTCCATGTTCATCACCGCTGGCTCGGCTGGGACGAGGGCGGCGCGCTGCGCTTCGACACACCGGATGGCGAGTCGCGCATACGCGCCGACGCCCCCGTGCTGGCCCTCGGCGGCGGTAGTTGGCCGCAGCTCGGTTCGGACGGCGAATGGGTGACTTCATTGCGAGCACACGGTATCGATATCGCGCCGTTGCAGCCGTCGAACTGCGGATTCGATATCGATTGGAGCGCGCATCTGGCGCAAAAGCATGCCGGCGCACCGCTGAAACCCGTCATGCTGCATTGGCGCGACACGCAGAATATCGAACGCACGCTGCAAGGCGAATGCGTGCTGACCGAAAGCGGCATCGAAGGCAGCGCGATTTACGCGGCTTCGGCCGATTTGCGCGATGTCATCGCGCGCGACGGCGAAACGACGCTGTGGCTGGATCTCGCGCCGGGTCGCTCGGAAGAACGTCTGCGCATCGATCTGGCGATGCCGCGTGGTAAACGCAGCATCGGCGAGCATCTGCGTCGTCATACCGGCCTAGACGCCGCGAAAGCGGCGCTGGTGTTCGAAACCTTGCCGCGCGAAGAGAGGGAAGACCCCGCTGGCATCGCTGCGATCATCAAACGTCTGCCGCTGCGATTGCGCAGCGCGCGGCCGCTGGCCGAAGCGATCAGCACCGCCGGCGGTGTACGCTTGGAGGCGTTGGACGATGCGCTGCAATTGAAAGCGATGCCCGGCGTGTTTTGCGCAGGCGAAATGCTCGACTGGGAAGCCCCGACCGGCGGCTATCTGCTCACCGCTTGCTTCGCCAGCGGGTTGACTGCAGGACGCGGCGCAGCGCAATGCATCCGCAATACGACCCAACAATGATCGTAGAGCGTAGAGCGGAGCGAAGCTCCGCTGAATCCCGTCCGAAGCCAACCGCAAAGCGGAGCAAAGCTCCGCTAAACATCCCCAAACCGCCCTCACCCAAACCCGACGCACCACCAATACGGATATTCGGCAATCGACGACGCGATCCCAGCGCGCACAGGATTCTCGATGATGTACCGCGCCTGCAGTTCCA
>JADZBF010000347.1 GCA_020852215.1 Lysobacter sp.
CATTCCGGGTAATTCAAATTCCCGACGCGGCGGAAGGCCAATTTGAACACGACGGCCTCCAGCGGCAGCAGCATCAGAGTCGCGGCGGCGTAGTTTCGGTTCATCCACTCCTGCACGCTGCCCAAGGCCTCGAACAGTCGCGTCGCATCGGCCTGCGGGCCCGAAGCCATGCCGGCGGCGGTCGTACCGCCGACCGCGATGCTCGCGCCCATCACGTCGCCTTCCAGAAAATACTTGGCGAGGAACACGATCACGGCCGCCAGGATCATGATGAGCATCAGCGGCTTGACCTGATGCGCGCGTCGGCCCTCGATATAGTCGCGGATGAAATGCCCCGGCCGCAGCATCAAATTCTTCAGCGAGTAGAAGATGCCGCGATCCATATGCAGCACGCTGTGCTCGAGTTCGTGCCCGAGAAAATGCCAATCGATGCGGTGCGCGGGCGTGGGTTGGCCGCAGGCCGGGCAGAATTTCTGGTCGGCGCCGTCGATGGCGCGGTCGCAATTGGCGCAGCGGTCGTTCACGAGCATGTAGTCAGCGCCCCCCGCGCATGATGGATCGAGTGAGTTTACCCAAAATCGCGAACGCACCTCGCGCCCAGATCATCAGCCACACCGCCGCGCGCGTCGCCGCACCGTGTCGGCGCGCGTCGAATTTGCGGAAGTAGCGCCATAAGCCGCGATGTTTATGCCATTCGACGAAGACCGGTCGCGAGCGACTGGACACGCCGCGCACGTGAACGACGCGCAGATCGTTGGCGACCGCGACCGATGCGCCGGCTTCGCGCGCGCGGCGGCATAAATCGAGATCCTCGGCGTGCAGACGATAGTCCTGATCGAAGCCTTGGATGCGCTCCATCAGCGTGCGCGGCAGGAACATCAACGCGCCGGAGATCGCCGGCACCGTCTGCAGCGTTTGCGATGGATCGATGGGAAGATCGAGTTTGCGCGCGCTTGCGCTGCGCAGCATCGCGGCGAAATCCGGGTCGCGTCGGCGCGCGGCGCCGTCGCGCACGCCGGCCTCGTCCACCAAACCGACGCCCAGCAAGGCATCGCCGCCTTGCGCGCTCATCAACGCTTGCGCATGCGCGCGCAGGCGCGCCAGCGTGTCGGGTTCGACCCAACAATCCGGGTTGACGAACGCCAGCCACGTCGATGCCGACGCGAACGCGCCTTGATTGCAGGCGGTGCCGAAGCCGGGGTTGTCGGGATTGGCGATGAAGCGTACGCGCGCATCGGCCAACGCATGCCGCTGCACGATCTCGAGCGTGCCGTCGGTAGAGCCGTTATCGACCACGCGAATCTGCGCGATGCCTTCGGCCGCGCGCAGGCGCTGCAGGCAATGATCGATCGTCTCGGCGCTGCGGTACGCGACGACGACGGCGGCGATGTCCGCACCTAGATCCGCGCTGACGTCCGCGCCGGTCTCGGCCGTCATGCAACGCTCTCGTCGTCGATATCGCACTCGGGCCGAGCATCGCTGTCGTCGCCGCCGATGCCAACGTCGGCGCGCGCGTCGGCGCGCGCTTCTTTCGCGAACAGATCGGCCTGCGCGTACAGCGGTTCGAGCCCCGCGAGCGAGCGCGTCAAGCCATCGCGCACGGCGTACAGCGGGTCGCGCATCAGAAACGCCGCCAGTCGCGCATGCCATGTCGGCCAACGCACGCCGAGCGTTTCGACGTCGTCGCCCAGCGGCGCGCCCTCGCCCGCGCGCGCGACGAATGCGGTTTCGCACAACACATTCCGCCAGCCCAGGCCGGCCATGCGCAGCGACAGATCGATCAAGGCCGCGTACCACGACGCGTAGCTCGCCGCGTCCACGCCGCCGACTTTGCGCCGCGCGGCGCCGCGGAGGAACACCGCATGGCTGGAGGCCGACGGCAATTCGGGATGATGCGGCGGCATGTTCGCGGCGGCGCGCGCGAGCGCGACGGTATCTTCCGGCAGCGGCGCGATTTCGCCCACGCGCGGCCAGGACGCGGCTTCGCCGGCATTGCACCAGGGCGTGGCGGTGGCGATGGCGGGATCGCGCGCGGCGCAGGCGGTCAATTGCATCGCCCATCCCGGGCAGGGTTGCGCGTCGCCGGGCAGCACCAGCACATCGGCATCGCCGCAGGCGCGGAGCATGTCGTCGATATGCGCGGCTTCGCCGATGCTGCGCGGACGGCGGGTGTAATCGGCCTGCAGCGCGGTGCGCGTCAACCAACGCTCGACGATGGCGATGCCGCGCGGACCGGCCTGCGCGTCGTCGGCCAACCACACGCGCGTGCCCGCGGGCGTGCCGGCATCGAGCGCAGCGAGGCATGCGTCCAGCGCCGCGTCGTCGGCGCCGACGGGCACCAACACGATGGGCAGGTCCGAGGTCATGGGCGCACTTTACCGTCGCAGGCCCTGCGCTGGCGACGACCTGCAGCGACACGAGCCATCGCCGCCGCGTTGGATGCGCGCGGCGGCGAAGCGGGGATGCCGCTTCTTATCGGCGATTTCCGATCGGCTATTTCCGATCAGGGATTTCCGATCAGCGATGCGGCGTCGGCTTTTTCGGGCCGATCTTGACCGGCTCGATCGGCTCCATCGCGCGGAATTGCCGCGAATACTCGTCGGTGAGATCGAGCAATTCGCGCTGATCGCGGACGATGGTCGGCGTGAGCAGGATGATGACCTCGGTGCGGCCCTGGGTCGAACTTTGACGACCGAACAGACCGCCGATCACCGGCAGACGGCTGAGACCCGGGAACCCCGACGAGCCCTTGCTGTTGCTGTCCTGGATCAGGCCCGCGAGCATCACGGTTTCGCCGGTCGGCACGATCGCGGTGGTCTTCAAGCGACGCGTGTCGATGCGCACATTGCCGTTGACGTCGGGCACCGAACCGGGCGAGCTGACTTCCTGGACGATATCGAGGAAGACGGTGCCGTCCTTGGTCACGCGCGGACGCACCTTCAGGATCACGCCGGTGTCGAGGTATTGCACCTGGCTGATGCTGTTGTTGTTGCCCAGCACCGGATTGACCGACACCGAGGTGACCGGGATGCGGCTGCCCACGTTGAGCGTAGCTTCCGAATTGTTGCGCGCCAGCACCGAGCCCGTCTGCAACAGGCGCACGTCGGTGACTTTATCCAAGGCGGTGATTACCGCCGCCGCATTGCGGCCGAGGAATGTCCAGGACAATCCGCCGTCGGCGGTGCCGGCCGGTTTGATGCTGCCGGCGAGCGTGCTCCAAGTGGTGCGACCGACCGCGTCGGGCAGGCCGTTGTCGGTCACGGCGCGCTCGAAGAACCAATTCACGCCGTAAGCCAGATCGCCGGTGAGATTGACCTCGGCCACTTGCGATTCGATATGCACCTGCATCGGCAGCAC
>JADZBF010000348.1 GCA_020852215.1 Lysobacter sp.
GCGACGCCGGTATGCAGCCGCTCACCGCCGCCCGCGCCCTGCTCAAGCTGATCGAGCGGGAACCCCCCGACCTCGTGATTCTCGGCAAACAGGCGATCGACGACGACGCCAACCAGACCGGCCAGATGCTGGCGACGCTGTGGGGCCGCCCGCAGGCGACCTTCGCCGGCAAGCTCGACATTGCCGACGGCAAAGCGACCGTAGTGCGCGAAGTGGACGCCGGCCTCGAGACCCTCGAAGTCGATCTGCCCGCCGTGGTCACCACCGACCTGCGTTTGAACGAACCGCGCTTCATCAAGCTGCCGGACATCATGAAGGCCAAGAGCAAGCCGCTGGAGACGCTGCAATTCGCGGATCTGGGCGTGGAATCGGGCGATACGCTCAAGACCACCCACTACGCGCCGCCGGCCAAGCGCAGCAAAGGCGTGATGGTCAAAGACGCGGCCGAACTGGTCGCGGCGCTCAAGGCGAAAGGGTTGCTGTGATGCCTGCGTAGGGCGGGCCCCGGCCCGCCATCGCAACGATCGCACTTGATCCGCTTCGACGCACACCGAACTCCGCCATGGCGGGCTTGAGCCCGCCCTACGAGGAACATCCACATGTCCAAGGTTCTCATCGTCGCCGAACATCTCGACGGCAAACTCAACGGCGCCACCGCGCGCTGCGTCGCGGCCGCGAAAGCGCTGAACGCGGACGCGATCGACATCGTCGTGCTCGCCGCCGATCCGGCCGGCATCGCCGCCGAAGCCGCGCAAATCGCCGGTGTCGCGAAAGTGCTGACCGTCGCCAACGCCGCGAACGCGAACGCCATCGCCCAAGTGCTGGCGCCGCAAGTCGCCAACGTCGCCGCCGGCTACAGCCACGTCTTCGGGCCGAGCACCACCTTCGGCAAAGACCTCATGCCCTGCGTCGCCGCGTTGCTGGGCGTGTCGCAGGTGTCCGACGTGATGGCAGTCGAAGGCGCGCATGTCTTCAAGCGCCCGATCTACGCCGGCAACGCCATCGTCACCGTCGAAGCGCCGGCCGACCAGACCGTCGTCGCCACCGTGCGCACGGCCTCGTGGCCGGAAGCGGCGCGCGGCGGTAGCGCCGCCATCGAAGCGGTCTCGGTCGATGTCGCCTTGCCCGCGCACACCCGGTTCGTCGGCCTCGCCGCCGGCAAATCGGACCGCCCGGACCTGCAGAGCGCCGCGAAAGTGGTCTCCGGCGGCCGCGGCGTCGGTTCGGCCGAAAACTTCAAGATCATCTACGACCTCGCCGATAAGCTCGGCGCCGGTGTTGGCGCCTCGCGCGCGGCGGTGGACGCGGGTTATGTGCCGAACGAAATGCAGGTCGGCCAGACCGGCAAAATCATCGCGCCCGAGTTGTACATCGCGATCGGTATCAGCGGCGCGATCCAACACCTCACCGGCATCAAGGACGCGGGTACGATCGTGGCCATCAACAAAGACGGCGACGCGCCGATCTTCGAGATCGCCGACATCGGTCTCGTTGGCGATCTGTTCAAAATCCTGCCGGAGCTGCAGGCGGCGTTGTAAGCGCATTGGACATTCCGATCGCGTCAAACGAAAGAGCCGGGTCGCCCCGGCTCTTTCGTTTTCGATCACGAACAATCGCTCGCGACCGATCAACGCCCCGGTACGCGGCAGCAGTACCCGTACCCGCTGAACGCAGCGGTACCTGAGACGTTATTCAACGTGTTTTTCACCGTACAGGCGGTGGGCGATATTGCCTTCAACACCACAGTGTTCGCGCTTCCGCTCGAGCAATAAACCGTGGTCCTAGCGTAGCCGGTAGGACAGTCGGGTATGGTAACCGATGCAACGCCTCCGTTATTCGACACTTGTCCGGTCACTGTCGCCGTATTGACGCACTCGAAAGCCGTCGCCTGCGGCGGTGCGTAGTAACCGACGATATCCGCGACGTAATCGGCGGTGGCGTACGTATAGACGGTAAAGTCCTTGGTGGTCAGCGGCGTCGGCAGCATCACCACGATCGAGTTGTTGACGATATCGCCCGCGGCGTAATTCACGCTCGAGGCCAACGGCCGCGTCGTCCCGAACGGATACGCGGTCGCATAGCCAGCGCCGGTCGGCGTCACCGCCGTCAGATTGATCACCACTGCCGCCTGTCCCGCCCCCACCACACCGCAGTCGGTAGCGCTGCCGCCTTGGCTGCTGAAGTTACCACCCGAACCCACCACCGCATTGAAGTCGCGACTGGCACCGCCAGTAATCACACCACCCGCGGTACGCGTATCCAGAATCCGACATGGTGTCACCGGCGTGTACACCAGATCCGAGGCCGCCGCGCCCAACTTTTGCGCGATCAGAGCGGGTTGCGTCACCGACGGCACCAATTTGGAGCGCGCCATCGTGTCGATGACTTGATGATCCGTCAGTTTCCTGCCCACGCCGCTCAGCTCCGCCGACGCGCCTTCATACGTGGTGCGCTTGAGCGCATTGCGGAAGTTGTCCGCATCCGCATGCACGAACGTCGGCACCATCCGCTTGGCCCACACGCCGACAGGCACTTTGTACACCATCTGTACGTAGTCGCCCCACTTCAGCACATAAGCCCGCGCCATCGCTCCGCGCTCGACGGGCGTCAACGGGCCGGCGGCCACGGCCGCGAGCGGAAGGACACTGGAAACCATCAGCATCGCAACGAGACTGATTACAGTGAACGAGCGTTTCATGGCAATCCCCCCAGGATTCAGCCGGCTTTGTACCGATAGAGA
Source organism: Lysobacter sp. (assembly GCA_020852215.1). Classification (GTDB taxonomy): domain Bacteria; phylum Pseudomonadota; class Gammaproteobacteria; order Xanthomonadales; family Xanthomonadaceae; genus Lysobacter_I. Next base: position 2,741 of record JADZBF010000348.1, read on the forward strand.
TAGCACGAATCTATCGCGTCGGAGTGACCTTTCGGTCCGACACTCCCACAATATCGGCCGTGCCACCGGCTCTTCGCCAAGGCTCGTCGCTCGCGCCGAATGAAAAGAGCCGGGTTTCCCCGGCTCTTTTCGTAGGCGGTGGGTAAGACCGATCAGCGACCGGGTACGCGGCAGCAGGTCCGCGATGCGCGGACGTCCTGGGTCGTCAAGGAGGCGCTGCGCGCACGACAGTTGCCGTTCGTCATGTACACGATTCCAACGTCGTCGTTCGACGTCTCGCAGTTGGTCGCCGTCTGGGTGTAGCCCGTCGGACAAGCGGGTGCTGTGGCGGTCACGCCGGCTCCGCCCACGGGGACGCTGACGACGGTGTTCGTGGTGTTGACGCACTGCAGCCCGGTGGCGAGCGGCGGCGCGAAATAACCGACGATATCCGCCACGTAATGCGCCTGGGCGAACGTGTAGATGGTGAAGTCGGAGGCGGCCAACGGATTCGGAATCTGCACGATCAGCGCATTGTTGACGATGTCGCCGCCGGCGTAGTTCATGCTGGCGGTCCCCGGCAGTGGTGTGCCGAAAGGATACGCAGTGGCATAACCGGCCGTGCTCGGCGTCACCGCGATCAAGCTGATCGCAACTGCAGTGGCGCTCACACCCAACGTGCCGCAGTTGGTCGCGCTGCCGCCCTGTCCGGCGAAGCTGCTGGCATTGATCGCGTCGAAGTTGCGGATGGAGTTGGCGGCGATGGCGCCGGCCGCAGTGGAGCGGGTATCGAGAATGCGGCAAGGCAGGATCGGGGTATAGACCAGATCCTGATTCAGATCGCCGAACTTGGCCGCGACCGTCTTCGCCCCGTCCGAGCCTTGGCCCAGCGAGGCGCGGGCGAGGCGGTCGATCGTTTGAGTATCGCTGATCCGATGGCCCACGCCGGAAAGCTCGGCCATCGCGCCTTCGAAGGTGTCGCGCTTGAGCGCATTGCGGAAATTGCTCGGATCGGCCGCCACGAAGTTCGGCACCATGCGATTGGCCCACGTCCCCACCGGCACGTTGTAGATGCGCTGCACGTACATGCCCCACTTGGTCACGAACTGGCGGGTCAATTCGCCGCGTTCCTTCGGTGTGGTTTTACCCGCATCGACCGCTGCACGCACCGGCTGCGCAGCGAAAACAACCGGCGATTGCGCGAATGCAGCGGCCGCGAACAAGGCGACGACACCCGCTTTATAACGAAATAGTCTAGTCATGTTCAGTCCTTAAGGTGGTGCAGGCAGACCTTCCGCCCGCTCGCCGAGTCTACGGCGAAAACCTGCGGTCCGGCAGCACGCAGGGCAGGCACGATAGGCCCACGATAGGGCTCGGCGCACTGCGGCCGAATAAAAAGAGCCGGGTTTCCCCGGCTCTTTTCGTATGTGCTGCGCAAGACCGATCAGCGTCCCGGCACGCGGCAGCACATCAGTTTCGCGGTGACGTTCTGGGCATTGGCGCTCACGCTCCTGACGAATATCTGCTCGGCATTGCCGGCGGTGTAGCTGTCCGCGACCAGTACATTCTCGCCCGCGGAAATGGACAGGGCGACGGGCGTGTAGTTGGCAGCACAGAACAGGGTGGGAAGCGACGCATACGCACCGGCGGCTACGTTGGTCGGACTACCGGATACCGTCGCGCAGTCCAGCGCGGTCGCCTGCGGCGGCGCGTAGTAGCCGACGATGTCGGCCACGAAATCCGACGTCGCAAACGTGTAGATCGTGAAGTCCTTGGTCGTCAACGGATTCGGCAGTTTGGTCACCACCGTGTTGTTGACGATCGCGCCCGCGGTGTAGTTCACGCTCGACGCCAACGGACGAGCCGCGCCGAACGGATACACCGTCGCGAAGCCCGCGCCTGCGGGCGTCACTGCGGTGACGTTAATCACTGCCGCCGCCTGCCCCGCGGCCACCCCGCCGCAATCGGTGGCGCTGCCGCCCTGACTGCTGAAATTGCCGCCCGAACCCACCACCGCATTGAAATCGCGGCTGAAGGTGCCGGAGATCGCCCCACCCGCCACGCGCGTGTCCAGAATCCGGCACGGCGTGATCGGCGTGTACACCAGATCGATCGTCGCGTCCCCCAATTTGGCCGCGGCCATCTGCGACCTCGACACCGGCGGGGCCAAGCTCGCCCGTGCCATCGTATCGATCACCTGATCATCCGACAGTTTGCGTCCCACTCCGCTCAGTTCCGCCGAAGCGCCCTCGTAGGTGCTGCGCTGCAGGGCGCGCCGGAAGTTGCTGGCATCGGCGCCAGCGAACGTCGGCACCATGCGCTTGGCCCAGACGGCCACCGGCACTTTGTAAACCTGCTGCACATAAGCGCCCCACTTCAACACATAAGCGCGCGCCATCGCGCCGCGCTCGGCCGGGGTTGCCGGTCCGGCATTCGCCTCTTTCGTCGTCAATTTTTGTGCGGCCATGGTCTTTGCGGCCAGGGAAGGCTGCGCCATGCCGAGCATCAACGAAGCACTCAGCACAAGGAAACGTAATTGTTTTTGGGGCTGTAGTAGATAAGAGAAGGTTTAAGCTTATCGAATGAGCCTAAATCGCTGTAAATTAAGCAAAAAACAGCAGAATCAACTGCTCGAATACTTCGTCCTCGAAGTCACCGCCCGATCA
>JADZBF010000349.1 GCA_020852215.1 Lysobacter sp.
CGAAGCGGGCGAAACGCGCCTGATCCTGGTCGCTGGGCGGCCGCTGCGCGAGCCGGTGGCCCGCTACGGCCCGTTCGTGATGAACACCCGCGAGGAGCTGATGCAGGCGGTGGTCGATTTTCAAGAAGGCCGCTTTTGATCCGCGATTTTTTGATCAGCGATTTTTTGACCCGCAATTTTTGATCAGCGATGCGGGAGCGACGCTTCGGCGATCACTGCCGCGTCTTGCGGCGCGGCGCGGTCGGTTGTGCGCGGTCGGATCACGCGATCAGATCATGCGATCAGCCCCGCGCGAACCTCGTGCGGGGCGTTAGGCGGCATTCGTTCGAGAAAGTTTCGGTCGCAGCGCTCGTGCGCGCTTAAGGAGACCCGCCGAGCCGGATGGATTCGGCCATTTTCAGCCGCACGACCAGCGCGTCGGCGTCCGGTGCCCGCATGAAGATGTGGACGACGCGGTCGTCCTCCAGTTCGATCAAGGTCTCGCGGATCTGCACGTTGGGTTCGTTCGACACCTCGCCGCGGTACCACTGCACCGGACGGCCGTCGAGCGTGCCGGTTTCGGCGCGCAGCCCGCGCTTGGGCCGGAACGGCGATTCGCGGCTGATCGTGACCGCGAACGCTTCGGTGCCCGTTTCGATCAACACGGCGCGGCAAAACAGCATGTTGGGGATACGCATCGCGTCCCAACGCAGGGTCTGCGCGGTGTCTTCGGGTATTGCGGGGCAGTCGGCAGCATCCGTTGCGGCCGTCTGCGCTGTAGCTGCGCTTGCCCATAAGCAAGCGAGCCAGACAAGCCTCTTGAGTTTCATTGCGATCTCGTGGGGGACCCCTGGGAGCCTCTCGAAAGTAATGCAGGTGTCGTCGTCGCGCAATGCTGTTGTCCGAAAAATTCGATCTGCGTCCATCCTGGACGACGATCGCGCTTGCCTTTCGTTCAGCGGCGCGGACGCCCGCAGCGGTATCGCACTCGTTTGCAAAGACCGAAACCCGGCCGACGCGCGTGCGTGGTCTATCGACGCTTCAGAATCAATTCAAGCACTACATTACTGCCGAAGTACGCCAACACCAGCAGCGCCATGGCGACCAGCGTCCAGCGTACGGCGAGGGTGCCGCGCCAACCGCGCAGGCGGCGTCCCAGCAGCAGCCAGCCGAACGCAAGCCACGACAGCGCGCTGAACACGGTCTTGTGCGCCAAGTGCTGCGCCATCAGGTCGTCGACGAACAACACGCCGCTGAGCAGCGCAGCGGTCAGCAGGGCGAATCCGGCGGCGATGGTGCGGAAAAGCAGGGTTTCCAAGGCGATCAGCGGCGGCAGCGCGCGCAGCCATCCGTGAAATTCTCGCCGACGCAGCGTGCGTTCCTGCAGCCACAACAACACCGCCAGCACGGCGGAGATGGCCAGCGTGGCGTAAGCCAGCAGCGCGCACCACGCATGCAGTTGCAGACGCCAGTCGAGCGTACTGGGGTCGTCGCGGCCCAGCGTGCCGTAGCCGAGCGCTGCGGCGGCGGCGATCGGGAAGACGATCATCCCGAGCGCGGCCATCTGCCCGCGCAGCGCCACCAGCAGCGTCAGCGCGGCCATTCCGATGCTGACCAGCGACAACGCCGAGACGATATGCAGATTCGCGCCGCCGGCCCGGTGCCATGTCCACGCATGCGCGGCGATATGCGCGAGGATGCCGACGGCCGCCAGCGTCCAGACGAAGACCGGAATGCGCCGCTGTTCTTCGCGCAAACGGCGCGACAACGCCGCTGTGGCCAGGGCATAGGCGACGAATGCGATGAGAACCATTGTCATCGTTTCAGTTTCGCATATTCGGCACCGGCCCGAACGCGAGCCATCGCGGCGCTTCCGTTCGCCCAGCCTCCACTCGCGACGCGGCGCGGCCGTGCGTTGCGCGAAGGTCGCTCGAACGTCTTCCGAGCGTCTTTCGACAGCTTTTCGGCCGCCTTTCGGCCGCAGGGCGGCGACCTCCGCCCGGCCGGCTATACTTCCGCCCCTTTCCCGCACACCGAAACCGCCATGTTCGAGTCCCTCACCCAGCGTCTGTCCGGCACCATCGAGCGGTTGCGCGGCCGCGGGCGACTGACCGAGGAAAACATCCGCGAAGCCACCCGCGAGGTGCGGATCGCCCTGCTCGAAGCCGATGTGGCGCTGCCGGTGGTGCAGGCCTTGATCGAGCGCATCAAAGTGCGCGCGGTCGGCCAGGAAGTGCTGAAATCGCTGACGCCGGGTCAGGCGCTGATCAAAGTGGTGCGCGACGAGCTGACCGCAGTGATGGGCTCGGCGGCGGCCGATTTGAACCTCAACGTGCCGGCGCCGGCCGTGATCCTGATGGCGGGCCTGCAGGGCGCGGGCAAGACCACCACCGTCGGCAAGCTCGCCAAGCACCTGAAGGAAAAGCGCAAGAAAAAAGTGATGGTGGTGTCGGCGGACGTCTACCGCCCGGCCGCGATCGAGCAATTGAAGACGCTGGCCGAGCAGGTGGACGTGCTGTTCTTCCCGTCCAGCGCCGACCAGAAACCCGAAGCCATCGTCAAAGCCGCGATCGACGATGCGCGCAAGTCGTACGTCGATGTGTTGCTGGTCGATACCGCCGGCCGTCTCGCCATCGACGAAGCGATGATGGCCGAGATCAAGGCGCTGCATGCCGCCGTGAATCCGGTGGAAACCCTGTTCGTGGTCGATGCGATGACCGGCCAGGACGCCGCGACCACCGCCAAGGCCTTCAGCGAAGCGCTGCCGCTCACCGGCGTGGTGTTGACCAAGACCGACGGCGACGCCCGCGGCGGCGCGGCCTTGTCGGTCCGCTACATCACCGGCCGCCCGATCAAATTCATCGGCGTGGGCGAGAAGCCCGACGGTCTGGACGTGTTCCATCCCGATCGCGTCGCCAGCCGCATCCTCGACATGGGCGACGTGCTGTCGCTGGTCGAGCAGGTCGAGCAGCAGGTCGACAAAGACAAGATGGCCAAGCTGGCCGAGAAAGTCGTCAAGGGCAAGAAGTTCGACCTCAACGACATGAAAGAACAGCTCGAACAAATGCAGAACATGGGCGGCCTGCACGGTTTGATGGATAAGCTGCCGGGTATGGGCAAAATCCCCGACGCGGTGAAAAACCAGATCACCGGCAAGGAAGTCCCGCGCCAGATCGCGATCATCAATTCGATGACCAAAAAAGAGCGCCGGCATCCCGACCTGCTGAACGGTTCGCGCCGCGCGCGCATCGCCAAAGGCGCCGGCCTCACCCCCGCCGACGTCAACAAGCTGATGAAGCAGTACCAGCAGATGGAAAAGATGATGAGCAAGCTCAGCGCCGGCGGCATGAAAGGCATGATGCGGAGCATGCAGGGCATGATGGGCGGCAAAGGCGGCATGCCGTTTAGGTGATCGGCCGGGCTTCGTCCCGCTCCACCCGATGCCACCCGTAGAGCGGAGCGCAGCTCCGCTGTGGCGTTACCGGGACCGCTTCAGCGGAGCTCCGCTCCGCTCTACAAGACGTTTCGGCGGTCTTCAGGCCGGCCGGGTAACGGCCGGGGTTCCTCGCGTCGGCGCGGCCCGTTATACTTGCCGGCTTACCCTGCCATCCCGGCAGCTGGGCAACACCGAAAACCACCATGGTCAAGATTCGCCTTACCCGCGGCGGCGCGAAGAAGCGCCCCTTCTATCACATCATCGTCACCGACAGCCGCAACGCCCGCGACGGCCGCAATATCGAGCGTCTGGGCTATTTCAACCCGGTCGCGGTCGGCCAGGAAAAACGCGTCGAGCTCGATCTGGAGCGCGTCAAGCATTGGGTCGGCACCGGTGCGCAGATGACCGACAAGGTCGCCGATCTCTACAAGCAGGCCGTGAAGGCCGCTGCGGCGCAGGCTCCGGCCTGATGCCGCCGGTCGCGCCGCGCGCGACCCGCCTCTCACGCCTCGTTCCCCGATGAACGACCCGACGCGCCGCATCCTGGTAGGCAGGATCCACGGCGCGTTCGGCGTGCGCGGGGAAGTGAAACTCGAATCCCTGACCGAGCCGGCCAGCAATCTGCTGCGCTACCAGCCCTGGATTCTGCGCGATGCCCTCGGCCGCGAACGCGAGATCGCCGACGCCCGCGCCCGCCCGGGCGGAAAAGGCTTGATCGGCACGCTGCCCGGCGTGGACGACCGCGACGCCGCCGAGGCGCTGCGCGGCGCCGAACTCTACGTTCCGCGCAGCGCGTTGCCGCCGCCGAAAGACGGCGAGTTCTACTGGGTCGATCTGGAAGGCCTGCGCGTGGAGAACCTCGAAGGCGTGCCTTTCGGCGTCGTCGATCGCGTGTTCCCCAACGGCGCGAACGATGTACTGATCGCCAAGGGCGACCGCGAGCGCATGATCCCCTTCGTTCGCCCGGATTTCGTGCGCGAATTGGACTTCGACGCCGGCCGCATCGTGGTCGATTGGGATGCGGATTTCTGAAGAGCCGGGAATCGGGAATAAGTGCCGGGAATGGGGAATCGGGAATCGGGAATCGTTAAAGCGGAATCTCCGTTTCGGTGCGATCGCCAGTCATGAAGTTTTCCCGGGCCGTGTTTTGATCTGCTCTTGGCGATTCCCCATTCCCCATTCCCCATCCCCGATTCCCGATTCCCGATTCCCGATTCCCGATTCCCGATTCCCGATTCCCGGCTCCACCTAATGCGCATCGATCTCATCAGCCTGTTCCCCGACTTCGTCGCCCAAATCGCGGGGCACGGCGTGGTTGGACGCGCGCAGGAGCGTGGGCTGCTGTCGATTCATGGCTGGAACCCGCGCGATTACGCCGAGGGCAACTATCGCCGCGTGGATGAGCGCCCGTTCGGCGGCGGGCCGGGCATGGTGATGTTGATCGACCCGCTGCGCGCCGCGCTGAACGCCGCGCGCGCCGCTGACCCGCGACCGTCGCGAACGATTTATATGAGCCCGCAAGGCGCGCCGCTGACCCAGGCGAAGGCGCGCGCGCTGGCGCTGCCGGGCGAGGGCGACGCCGAGCGGCTGATCCTGCTTTGCGGCCGTTACGAAGGCGTCGACGAACGTTTGCTGCGCGCCGAGGTGGACGAGGAACTGTCGATCGGCGATTACGTGCTGTCCGGCGGCGAACTGGCCGCGGCGGTGGTGATCGATGCCATCGCGCGGCTGTTGCCCGGGGCGCTGAACGACGCCGAATCTGCCGCGCAGGACAGTTTCGGAGGCGAAGACGGCTGGCTGGATTGCCCGCACTACACCCGGCCGCTCGAGCACGCGCTCGGCGGCGTGCCGGCGGTGCTGCTGTCGGGCCATCATGCCGAGATCGCCCGCTGGCGGCGCATGCAGTCGCTGGGCCGGACCTGGCTGCGCCGGCCTGACTTGATCGACCGCGCGGCGCTGTCCAAGGCCGACGAAGCACTGTTACGAGCGTTTCTGGCCGAACGGGACGCTGAAGTCGCCGCTACGGCCGTCGCGGACGGCTCGGAGCCGACCTCGGGTCCGGAACCGGACCGGCGTCTCGATTCGGACCCTGCGGCAGCCGATTGATCCCCTAGCTCTCCGGAAAAAAAGCCGGCTATAATGCGCGGCTCTGCGTTCCCCGGCTGTTCCGAGCCCCTCGGCATGGCCCCGCGCGAACGGTTCCGCGGCCTACCGCCCGGTCTCGTCGCTTCCGGTCCCACTTTTCGACATCTCCGCAAGGTCGCACCATGTCCAAGCCCTCGCTCAACACGTTGCTGCAGCAGTTCGAATCCGATCAAGTGCAGCGCCAACTGCCGGAATTCGGCCCCGGCGATACCGTCATCGTCAACGTCAAGGTGAAAGAAGGTAATCGCGAGCGCGTGCAGGCTTACGAAGGCGTGGTCATCGCCAAGAAGAACGCCGGCCTGAACTCGGCCTTCACCGTCCGCAAGATCTCGCACGGCTACGGCGTGGAACGCGTGTTCCAGACCCACAGCGCCACCATCGAATCGGTCTCGGTGAAACGCCGCGGCCACGTGCGTGCGGGCAAGCTGTACTACCTGCGCAATCTGGAAGGCAAGAAAGCACGTATCAAAGAAGATTTGTCGATGCACGAGAAGGCCAAGGGCTGATCGCTTCATCGCCGCCGTCGCGCCAACGCGCGACGCACCGAACGGCCGCCTCAGGGCGGCCGTTTGCGTTTGGGGCTCTGCGCGTTTAGGGCTGAATCAATCCGCCCAGCCCATCTTTTGCAGCCATGCTTGGAACGGCACCGTCTCGCGGATAGCGTCTAAATCCTTGTCGGCGGCGATATGCGCTTGCGTAGGCAATCGACTTGCCGCATGCGAACGTTCCAGCCAGTCGATCGCCTCTTCGGGGCGATTGCGCAACGCATGAACGCAGGCGAGGTTGTAGGCGCCCGAACCGGGGGATGCTTGTTCGGCATGGAGGCATTTCTCGTAGGCTTCATCGAGTAATCGATCGCGTTGCGTTCCTTCGCTCCGCTGAGCTTGGTTTCCGAGCGCAGCGCCCCAGTTGCAGAGCGCTTCATACATGTCGGGTTTGATCGCGAGC
>JADZBF010000350.1 GCA_020852215.1 Lysobacter sp.
ATAAAAACGCGGGGAGACCTCAGGCTTAAGCGCACCCTTCTTCGTTGTTCGATACGCGAACATCACATCGATCTTGTTCACATTTCGCGAGCGTCGGACTTGTAGAGACATCTCTCCATACGCTCGCGAATTGCTGCGCCGCACAGGTCGATATGCGTTTTCGTTCTTTCGTTTTCTGCGCTGGCGGTCGCAGTCCGACGGTGGTCGCTTCGGTTAGCTTCGCGCTGCGCCGATGCAGTCAGGATCGACGCGCGACCGCCGCCGATCGCAATCGCGTGTGCGGTCGATCACCCGCGATGCACACATCCATTCAAGGAGCGAAGTTCATGTCTCATTCGCATCACATCCGTCCCCTCCGCCGCACCGCCATCGCCTTGTCGTTGGCCGTTGCCGCGTTCGCGATCGGTCATGTCTCGGCCGCCGAGCGCGAGCCGGTGCTCAGCAAAACCATCGCCCATGCGATGAAACGCGACCTCGGTATGAACGACGCGCAGCTCGCGAAATATTTCAATGCCGAGCGCACCGCCTACGTCAACGAAGCGCGCATGACCAAGCAAATGGGCGATCGTTTCGCCGGTAGCTGGTTGGAACGCGGCGCCGACGGCGAATACCGTTATGTGGTCGCCACCACCGGTTCCGCCAAAGTCGCGGCGGCCGGCGGAATCGAAGTGCGTCAGCATCGTTACACCGTGCGTCAACTGGACAATGCGGTGGCCGAATTGAACGCCATCCATAACGCGACTCGGCAGAAGAGTCGCCTCGCCGGCGTGCATGCCTGGGCGGTGGACGTGCCGAACAACAAAGTCGTGATCACGGTCGCGCCGGGCTATTCGATGCGCGCGGTGGATTTCATCGCGGCCAGCAGCATCGATACGAGCATGATCCGTTTCGAAGTGTCGCCGTACGAAGCGCCGACGCCGCTGCTCAACGTCATCGGCGGCATCGAGTATCAATCCGGCGGCGGGCTGTGCTCGATCGGTTTCCCGGTGACGCGCGGCGCCACCAAGGGCTTCGCCACGGCCGGCCATTGCGGCGGCGTCGGCACGCAAGTGCGCCTCTCGGGCACGTTGGTCGGCTCGGTGCAGGGCCAGTTCTATCCGGTCGGCGACCAAGCGTGGGCGAATGTCCGCAGCACCGACACGTTGTTCGGCCAAGTCACCCGTTACAACGGCACGTTCCAGAACGTCCTCGGCCGCACCGCGGCGCCGATCGGCGCGGCAGTTTGCCGTTCCGGCCGGACCACCGGCTGGCGCTGCGGCACCATCGTGTCCTTCAACAACACGGTGAACTACGGCACCGGCAACGTGAACGGCCTCACCCGGTCCACCGCTTGCGCCGGTCGCGGCGACTCCGGCGGTTCTTGGATCACCGGCACCGGTCAGGCCCAGGGCGTGACCTCGGGCGGCCAGTTGCCCGCCGGTCAAAACAGCAACTGCAGCGTGGCCAGCCCGATCACCTGGTTCCAGCCGATCAACCCGATCCTCACCCGCTTCGGTTTGACGTTGAAGCTGTTCCCCTGATCCTCGCTGCATTCGCGTGATGCACGATGCCCCGGCCAGCCCGGGGCATCGTCGTTTCGGGCGGGACATGTCGTCGTCGCCATCGATGCCTGTTGCGCTGACTTCCGGCACGGGCTGCGGCCGGCGTTTCGGAGAACGATGGCGGCACCTTCCGACGGAATACCCTCATGCGGCTGCAACGACGCGATCTCTTGAAACTCGGCGCATTGGGAATCGCCGCTGCCGCCGTCGGCGGCCCCGCTGTGGCGCAATCCACTCCTTCGGCGAAGGCCGGCACGCCGCTCGATATTCTGATTCTCGGCGGCACCGGACTCACCGGTCCGCATCAAGTGCGTTATGCCCTGGCGCGCGGGCATCGCGTGACGATCTTCAACCGCGGGCGCAAACAACCCGAGTGGCCGAGCCACGTCGAACAATTGCTCGGCGATCGCGACAAGAACGATTACGCGTCGATCGCGGCCGAAATCAAGAAAGGCCGGCGCTGGGACGTGTGCATCGACAACCCCAGCAGCGTGCCGCTGTGGATTCGCGAAGCCGCGACCGTGCTCAAAGGCCATGTCGGCGCGTACACGATGATTTCGAGCTTATCGGCCTACGACGATAACGCAACGCCCGGACAAGACGAATCCGCGCCGTTGGCGAAGCTCGACGGCGATCCGATGAAAGAAACCATGGCCAGCCTGCGCGCGGACATGAACAAATACGCCGGCCTGAAAGCCGCGACCGAAGCCGAAACGCGCAAACATTTCGGCGCGAACGCCACGATTTTGCGACCCGGTTTGATCGTCGGCCCCGGCGACGAAACCGACCGCTTCACGTATTGGCCGCTGCGCATGCGTCGCGGCGGCGAAGTGTTGTGTCCCGGCGATGGACGCGACCCGGTGCGCATCGTCGATGCGCGCGACCTGGGCGAATGGATGATTCGTCTCGCCGAAAGCAAAACCCGCGGCGTGTTCAACGCCTTCGGCCCCGACTACGATCTCGACACCGCCGCGTTGCTGTACGGCGTGCGCGCCTGCACCACGCAGGGCGCGAAACTCGTCTTCGTTCCCACCGAATTTCTGGACGCGCAAAACGTCTCCGCCTGGGGCGATATGCCCGCGTGGGTGCCGGCCGCCGGCGACAGCGCCGGATTCCACACTCGCACCAACGCGAAAGCCGTGGCCGCGGGACTGACGTTCCGCAGCATCGCCGATACCACGCAAGCGACGTTGGCGTGGTTCGACGCCCAACCCGAAGAGCGTCGCAAGGCGGGCCCGCGAGCGGGCATCAAACCCGAACGCGAAGCCGAAGTATTGGCGGCGTGGAAGGCGAAGAACGCCAGTTGAGCCGACGATCTGCCGCTTTTGTGGGAGCGCCGGCAGGCGCGATAGAAAGCACGGTGATTGTGGGGATCGCGCCTGCCGGCGCTCCCACAACAGCGGGCGCTGGTTCGAGCGCTCGGCGGCGGCATGAGGTGTGCCTCGATCGAAGCACCTTTCAAAAAACGCCCTTGCTCGCGGTGTGGAAGGCAAAGCCGGTCGGTTTAGGAAACGCCCATCGGCTGAGCGGTAACATCACCGGCCGCGGGCGCAGGCATCAAACCCGAACGCGAAGCCGAAGTGTTGGCGGTGTGGAAGGCGAAGAACGCCAGTTGAGCCGACGATCTCCCACAACAGCGGGCGCTGGTTCGAGTGCGTCGCTGCGGCGTAAGATGCGCGCATGAATACCACGCCTCTCAAAATTGCCAGTTGGAACGTCAATTCCCTCAACGTGCGCTTGCCGCATTTGGAGCAGTGGCTGCAGGACGCCAAACCCGATGTGGTGGGGCTGCAGGAAACCAAGCTGGAAGACACCAAGTTCCCCGATGCGGTGCTGGCGGGGGCGGGTTATCGCAGCGTCTTCGCGGGGCCGAAAACCTATAACGGCGTCGCGCTGTTGGCGCGTGGGCATGCGTTGGACGATGTGACGATCGGCATTCCGAATTTCGACGACGCACAGCGACGCGCGATCGCCGCCACCGTCAACGGCGTGCGCATCGTGAACCTGTACGTGGTGAACGGTCAGGACATCGGCACCGAGAAATACGATTACAAACTGCGCTGGTTGGACGCCGTGCATGCGTGGATCGCCGATGAACTATCGCGACACCCGCACTTGGTGGTGATGGGCGATTTCAATATCGCGCCCGATGATCGCGACGTGCATGACCCCACGATCTGGAACGACGACAGCATCCTCACCTCCACCGCCGAGCGCGCGGCGTTGAAGCGCTTGCTCGATTTGGGCCTGCACGACGCCTACCGCTTGCATCACAGCGAAGCCGGCTTTTTCAGTTGGTGGGATTACCGACAAGCCGGCTTCCGCCGCAACCTCGGCTTGCGCATCGATCTGACCCTGGTCTCCGACGCGCTGCGCGACAAAACCGCCGCCGCCGATATCGATCGCGAACCGCGGACGTGGGATCGCCCGAGCGATCATGCGCCGGTGTGGGTGCAGTTGGGCGAGTGACTTCAACTGCGCAGAACGCGCATAGGGTGCGCATCTGCGCACCGTCGTTTCGATCGCGGCGATGAGTGCGGTGCGCCGAAGGCGCACCCTATGAGGGTTTTCGGTTTCCAGTGCGTTATCGCTCCCCGCCAAAAGAAAACGCCCGGCATCGACCGGGCGTTTCTTCGTGTCGCAAATGTCGTGCGATCAGCGAGCACGGCCTCGCGAAAACAAATTCAGCAGCAGCAGTAACACGACTGCGCCGCCCAGGGACGCCAGCAAACCCGGCAGCGAGAAATCGCCGCTGTTCACCGTGCCGGACCCCAGCATCGGCGCGAGCAGATAACCGCCGAGAAACGAACCGACGATGCCGACGACGACATTGAGCAGAATGCCCTGTTGCCCGTCGCGCTTCATGATGACGCTGGCGAGCCAACCGATTACGCCACCGACGATCAACCAAATGATCAAGCCCATGTGCGCGTTCCTGAAATTCCGAAGGGAATACGATTGTCCCCATGTCGACTGACGCTCACCGAAATGAAGGCCATGCATTCAGCGCACGTTCCCGAGCGCGCGCAACACATCCCTGCGCTACCGGACTGTCGCGGCGAAAGAAAAAATGCGCATCGCGGCGAAAGAAAACTGTGCGAAGTTCGCGAGAGCGATCAGCGATCGCCGCTTTTACTGTCCGCTGTCGCCGGTTTGCTCTTCAACGATGCCGCCATCAACCCCAAGCCAGCGGCCAACAAGCCGAACATCATCAGCGTGTTGAACAGGCTGGTGGAGCGGAAATAGATCTGCAGGTTGGAGAGGATGCCGACGAACACGATCACCAAACCCGCAGCGAGCAACAACCAGCCGGCGATGGATTTGCCGTTGAAGAAGATCATGCCGACGCCGAGGATGAAGGGGATCAGCGACAGGCCGAAGCCGTTCATGCCCCACAGGTACCAACCGCCGCCGCTGCTGACGTGGACTTGATTGGTGAGCAGCCAGCCGCCCGCGACGGCGCACATCAGGCCGATGAAGAATTGTCCGATGCCGCCCGGTGTGCCGCCTGCGCCGTTCATGTGGTTCGCTCTCCCCGATGAAATTCCGCGGCGATGATAGCGCGCCCGGTCCCGAGGAGATTCCGTGGGCGCTCGGTGGGGGCGACGCGGCGTCGGTCGTGGCGGGATCAAGCCGTGCTGATCAACCTGTTCCGATCAATCCGCTCCGAGCAAGCCGCCCCGATCAATCCTTCCAGTAGCGCACGCGTCGGCGGTACAGCCGCCAGACGGCGGGGGACTCGAACGTGCTGACCGGCGCGTTCGCCGTCGCCGCGGTGTCGGCGTCGAAGGTCGCCGCGTCGTCGAGGATCGCGCGGGTCAGCCAGCGTCGCGGCAGTGTCAGGCGCAGGGCCGGCCAGTCGATCGGCCGCCGCGAGGCCATCACGAATCCCCATTCGCCGAAAGAAGGCACGTACGCGCGATACGGCCGGGTTTGCAAACCGGCCGCGCGCAGGGTGGCGTCGATGCTCCAGAACGCCTCACGGGTGAAGTACGGCGAGCTCGCCTGCGTGGTCAGCGCGCCTTCGTGGTTGAGGCGCGACAGCAGGCGCAGGTAGAACTCGCGCGAATACAGCCGGGCGATGGCTTCGGTGCGCGGGTCGGGCAGGTCCAGCAGCACCGCGTCGTAGGTGCGCGCGTCGTGCAGCAGGAAGCGGTAGCCGTCGGCGTTCACCACCCGCACCCGCGGGTCGGACAGCGCGTCGCGGTTGAGCGCGATGATCGGGCCGAAGTCGCGCGCCAGCGCGGTCATCTTCGGATCGATATCGACCACGGTGACGCCGCGCACGCGCGCATCCTTCAACACTTCGCGCACCGCCAAGCCGTCGCCGCCGCCGACGATCAGGACTTGCTCAGGATGCCGCACCGCCGCCAGCAGCGGATGCACCAGCGCTTCGTGATAGCGGTATTCGTCGCGGCTGGAGAACTGCAGTTCGCGATCGGAATACAGGCGCAGATCGTCGCGGAAGCGGGTGACGACGATGCGTTGGAAGCGCGTGGTCTCGGCGTGCAGCACGTGATCGCGGTACAGCAGTTCCTCGAAGCCGGACACGATGCGGTGCGCGCCGACGATGCCGGCGATCAACAGCGCCAGCGCGACGAGTGCGGCCCGACGCGATCCACGCAGGTCCGGGCGCGCGGCGCGCGGCGAGAGCAGCCACACCGCGGCGAGATTGACGACGCCGGTCAGCAGCGCGGTCTTCACCGCGCCGAAGGTGGGCAGCAGCACGAAGGGAAACGCGAGCGAGCCGATCAGCGAGCCGAAGTAATCCAGCGACAGCGCACCGGCGAACGCATTCCGCCAACCGCCCGCGCGCCGCAGCAGCTCGGCCAGCATCGGCAATTCCATGCCGACCAGATGGCCGATCGCCGCGACCAGCGCGACCATGCAGGCGAGATAGCCGCCGGGCGCCAATCCGTTCGCGGCGTACAGTAGGAGGCCGCTGAAACCGCCGAGCAGCGCCACCGCGATTTCGATACGCAGCAAACGCGGCAGCGGATCGTCGCCGACGTCGCGCGCCGCGAACGCGCCGGTGCCCATCGCGGCCAGGAACGTGCCGATGGTCAGCGAGAACTGCAGCGCGCTGTCGCCGTTGAGATACGTCGACAGCGTGCCGATCAACAATTCGTACACGATCGCCGCCGCCGCGGTGAGCACCACCGCGATGCCCAACCGCGCCGGCGCGGGCGTTTCGATCACTTCCCGCCCCAACTGCCGAAATTGCGACCCCCGCCGGAGCGGATGCCGTCTTCGCAGTAGGTGGCGTACTGGCCGGTCGCCGGGTTCAGGCGTTGCTCGCAGTCGCTGCCGCAACGCTCCAACAACAGAATCGACAGCACGATCATCCCGCCGGCCAGCCACTGCCACAGCGGGTGTCGGCCGGAGAACACCGACGACGGTTCGTCGTCTTTCCCGACCATGCCGCTGGTGCGTGCGACCTTGCTTCCGGCGTCGCGAACGCGGATGGCGAACGCGCCGCCGGCTTCGCGCGACCAGCGCAAAAGTTCGTGGCTGCCGACTTGCCGACCCAGCGTGGCGTCGACGCCGCGCGCGTTCCATTCGATCGACAATTTATGCGGGCCGCTGCGCAAATCCGCGGCGTCGAACGATTCCTGCGTCGTCGCGTCATCGCCGACATCGCCGAAGATCGCGGCCGTACGGAAGCGATAGCGGTCCTCCACGCGATAGTCGCGATCGCGATAGCGCAGACGATGTCCGATCTTGAGCGATGGCGCGTCGACGGTCTCGGGCAGCGCGATCGGCGACCACAGCCGCAGCCCATCGCCCGGCTCGTGGCTGAGCCAGCGGTGTCGATCGGTGCGCAGCGCTTCGTCCGCGCGAATGTCGTGCGGCGCCAGCAGCCATTCGCGCCACTCGTCGCCTTCGGCCGTGCGCAGGGTCATGCTGCCGACGGCGATGTACTCGACGGCATCGAAGAACAACGCGTCGCCGACGCGCAGCAAGTCGAAGGGGACGATCATGCTCAGCCGACGATACTGGCCGCGATCACGATCGACAGCCCGAGTACGAATGCACCGGCCAATACGGCGACCGCGACGTTGCCTTCCTCGAAGATCTTGGCGTGCATGTCGCCGGGCGTGAGCCGGTCGAACAACCGATAGCCCAGCCACAGCAGGAGCGAACCGGCGGCGGCATACACGAGCGTGAGCAGAAAAACGATGAGGCCGTGCGGCATGGTGGGCTCCGAAGCGAGCGGGGGCGCGAACCGCGCACGACGCGGTTCGTACGGTTGAAAAACGGAATTCAGGCCAACAACATTCAGTTCAACAGCCGCAACAACGCCGCGCGCGGCAGCTTGCCGGTTTCGTTGCGCGGCAGCGCGTCGACGATGCGCAGTTTGCGCGGCAGAAACACCGCGTCCACGCTATGGCGCAGGGCGTCGAGAATGCGTTTTTCGTCCAGCCCCGGCGCCACCGCGAGTGCGGCGATGCGGCGCACGCCGGTGAGGGCGCAGGGGTCGAGTTGGAACACCACGCCGTCGGCCACGCCGGGCACCGCGAGCAGGCGACGGGTGAGATCGCCCAACGATGCGCGTTTGCCGGCGATTTCCAGCAGATCGGCTTGTCGGCCGCACAGCGCGAAACGATCGTCGCCGCGCAATTCCACGATGTCCGCCAGCGTGACCGGCGCGGGCAAATGCGCGGCGTGCACGACGGTGCCGTCGGGCTGCGGCGACAAACGCACGCCCGGGAACGCATGCCAGATTTGTTCGTGCGCGGTGCGGCGTTGCGCGATCACGCAGGTTTCGGTGGAACCGAACAACTCGCGCACTTCGCAACCGAAGCGCGCTTCCGCCGCCGCGGCCAGCGCGTCGGACAGCGGCG
>JADZBF010000351.1 GCA_020852215.1 Lysobacter sp.
CGCGAGATCAGCTATCGCGAATTGCATCGCGAAGTGAACGTCTTCGCCGCGGCGATTCGCGCGCTGGGCGTCGGCCGCGGCGATCGTGTGGTGATCTACATGCCGAACGTGGCGGAAGCGGTGTTCGCGATGTTGGCCTGCGCGCGTATCGGCGCGGTGCATTCCGTGGTGTTCGGTGGGTTCGCGGCGCATAACCTCGCGCTGCGTATCGACGATGCCGAACCGGCGCTGTTGATTTGCTCCGATGCCGGCAGCCGCGGCGGCAAAGTCATTCCCTACAAACCGCTGGTCGATGCCGCCTGCGCCGAAGCGAAATCGCCGCCGAAAAAAGTGCTGGTGGTGGGCCGCGGTCTCGATCCCGATTACGCCCGTGTCGAAGGCCGCGACGAAGATTACGCCGCGCTGCGCGTCGCGCACGAAGGCGCCGACGTGCCGGTCGAGTGGTTGGAATCGAACGAGCCGAGTTATTTGCTTTACACCTCCGGCACCACAGGCAAACCCAAAGGCGTGCAGCGCGATGTCGGCGGCTACGCGGTGGCGATGGCGCTGTCGATGCGCATGATCTACGACGTCGGCCCGGGGCAAGTGATGTTCTCCACCTCCGACGTAGGTTGGGCGGTGGGGCATTCGTACAACGTGTACGGGCCGCTGATCGTCGGCGCGACCTCGATTCTCTACGAAGGCCTGCCGACCACGCCCGATCCGGGCATCTGGTGGATGATCTGCGCGCAGTATGGCGTGCGCACGATGTTCTCGTCGCCCACCGGCATTCGCGTGCTGAAGAAACAGGATCCGTCCTGGCTCACCGCTTACGAATTGCCGAATTTTAAGTGGCTGTTCCTCGCCGGCGAACCGTTGGACGAACCGACCGCGCAGTGGATCACCGAAGGTCTCGGCAAAACCGTCATCGATAATTATTGGCAAACCGAAACAGGCTGGCCGGTGTTGACGTTGATGCCGGGCATCGACTTGAAACCGGTGCGCTTCGGCTCGCCCGGATTGCCCGCGCCGGGATATCGCCTGCGCGTGATCGACGAAAGCACCGGCGCGACCGCGGCGGCCGGCGTGAAGGGCGTGCTGGTGGTCGAACCGCCGCTGCCGCCGGGTTGCATTACCACGGTCTGGCGCGACGACGATCGTTTCCTCAAAAGTTATTTCGGCCACTTCAAGGAATTGCTGTACAGCTCGCTCGATTGGGCGATCCGCGACGAAGACGGCTACACCTTCATCCTGGGCCGCACCGACGATGTGATCAACGTCGCCGGACATCGCCTGGGCACGCGCGAAATCGAAGAATCCGTGTCTAGCCACCCGCGCGTGGCCGAAGCCGCGGTGATCGGCGTGCACGACGAACTCAAAGGCCAGGTGCCGGTGGTGTTCGCCACCTTGAAAGCCGCCGAAGACCCCGCAACACCCGCGCAAACCGCGAAGGAAATGCAGGCGCGCGTGACCGAACAACTCGGCGCGGTGGCGCGTCCCTCGCGCGTCTACGTCGTTAATGCGCTGCCGAAAACGCGCTCGGGCAAACTGCTGCGACGTTCGCTGCAGGCGCTCGCCGAATCGCGCGACCCCGGCGATTTGTCGACGCTCGACGACCCGAATGCGCTGGAGGAAATCAAACGCGCACTGGCGCGCGGGCCGGAGGCGGGCGGCTGATCGAAGCGATCGACGCACGTACCCCGCACCACGATTCCGTCGGACATGGAAGCCAAGGTGTCATGCGCCATGTGCGCATCGATGGCCTGCGCCTACACTGTGCACATCAACGCCGATCGAAAATGCGCGATCAATGCGATCGCGTCGAAGGCTAGCCAAATCAGGATCCACAGCGCGAAGCGATCCTTCCGTCCGGCCGAGGTTCGCGGCCACTGCTTCGACAAGGCATAAAGCAGTCCCGCCTCCACCGCAAGAAATAACGGCGTGAGCGGTATGCCGAAGATGCCCGTCAAACAAGCGAAGTCGTTGAGGACATCCAGACTGGTAATGATCGCGATGGAGGCTGCGGCCGCGGCGCGAAGCGTAATCGCGGCCAGCAGCCCGAGCGTCCGGCCGCCGCGCAATTTCAACCGACCGAGCGCCAGATACACCAGGATCGCCCACGCGACCCCGATCAGAAGCGCCCAGCCCCAGCCGGGGAAAAGCCCAAAAACGATGATCAGAAAGCGGTCCATGGGTATCGTCTGTCTTCCGATGCGACCTGTGCCTAGGCCAGCGTAACGCAGCTCCAAGTCGTTTGTGTAACCGAGTTCCGCATGCCTGCGGAAGCGCAGACGATGGTTTCATTGTCGATCGTTCGAGAATACTGGCCTCGGGCGCAGCTATCGGCTTTACGGCCGGCTCGGTAATGGCTCGGTGACGGCTCGTTACGCGCAGCAAAAAACGCCTTGACCCTCGTGCGCCTTGGCGCCACAGTCGGCGCATCCGTCGATTCTCAGGATTGCGCCATGCCGATGTCACGTGCCGTTATGCGCTTGTTCGTATGTGCCTTGGTGTTTCTGGCCGGCTGCGCGCGTGTCCGATGTCCGCCCGATACTCCCGCCGCCGCGTTCGACGACGGCCTGAGCGGCGAAGCGATCTTCGCGCGCACGCTCGCCGCGCATGGCGGCGACTTGCGCCAGTATCCGGGCGACATCAACCTGTCCACCGATGGCCGATGGTTCGCGCTGATCCAGAAGATCCAACCGCTGGTGAGCGATAGCGGCTTCCGCATCCGCTCCGAAGAACG
>JADZBF010000352.1 GCA_020852215.1 Lysobacter sp.
CCCCGAATCCATCCTCACCGAGCATGGCCACGCGCTGCTGAAGAATTTCTTGTCGCACTGATCGCCTCGTTGTAGGAGCGGCGTAAGCCGCGACCCACCTTGAGGGATCGATTCGTCGCGGCTTTCGCCGCTCCCACAAATCCGCTTTCGAAAGCGGGTCCCGCAAAGCTCATTCCGGCAGAGCCCACTGCCCGCCAACGCCCCGCCTCCTCCAGCGACCTATCGACCCCATGCCCATCACCGCACAAGAAGCCCTGCAACGCACCATCGAGCATCGCGAGATCTTCCACGACGAAATGGTGGATCTGATGCGCCAGATCATGCGCGGCGAAGTCTCGCCGGCCATGACCGCGGCCATCCTCACCGGCTTGCGGGTGAAGAAGGAAACCGTCGGCGAGATCGCCGCCGCCGCGTCGGTGCTGCGCGAGTTCTCGCACAAAGTCGAGATCGCCGATCGCGCGCGCCTGGTCGATATCGTCGGCACCGGCGGCGACGGCGCGCATACCTTCAATATTTCCACCGCCAGCATCTTCGTGGTGGCGGCGGCGGGCGCGAAGGTCGCCAAACACGGCAATCGCAGCGTTTCGTCGAAATCCGGCAGCGCCGATGTGCTGGAAGCGCTCGGCGCCAAGATCGAATTGGCCCCGCATGCCGTCGCGCGCTGCATCGAGGAAACCGGAATCGGTTTCATGTTCGCGCCGGTGCATCACCCGGCGATGAAACAAGTGGCCCCGGTGCGTCGCGAAATGGGCGTGCGCACGATGTTCAACATCCTCGGCCCGCTGACCAATCCGGCCGACGCGCCGAACATTCTGATGGGCGTGTTTCATCCGGATTTGGTGGGTATCCAGGCGCGCGTGCTGCAGCAACTCGGTGCCGAGCGCGCGCTGGTGGTGTGGGGCCGCGACGGCATGGACGAACTCTCGCTCGGTGCCGCGACTCTGGTGGGCGAACTGCGCGACGGCCAAGTGCGCGAGTACGAAATCCATCCCGAGGATTTCGGCATCGGCATGGCCGCCAGCCGCAATCTGCGGGTCGCCGACGCGCAGGAATCGAAGACCATGCTGCTGCACGCCTTGGACAACAAACCGGGGTTGCCGCGCGATATCGTGTGCTTGAATGCGGGCGCGGCGCTGTACGTCGCCGGTCGCGTCGACACCATCGCGCACGGTATCGAAGCGGCGCGCGCGGCCATCGCCAGCGGCGATGCGCGAGGGAAGCTGGAACATTTCATCGGCACCACGCAGAAACTCGCGTCCGCATGAGCCTGCATACGCCCGCGTTCGCGCCCACGCACGACCCGCGTTTCGCCGAGACGCCGGAACCGCCGTACTACGCGGTCGTGTTCACCTCGCAGCGCAACGACGCGGATGCCGGCAGCTACGCCGAAGCGGCCGAGCGGATGATCGAACTCGCGCGCGAGCAACCCGGCTTTCTCGGCATGGAAAGCGTGCGCGGCGCGGACGGCGTCGGCATCACCGTCAGCTATTGGCGCACCGAGGCGGCGATTCTGGGTTGGAAGCACCAGGCCGAACACGCCGCCACCCGCAACCGCGGGCGTCGCGATTGGTACACTCGCTACATCACCCGCGTCGCGAAAGTCGAACGCGCCTACGATTGGTTCGCCAAACCGATCTGACGCGCGAACGTCTCGCTCGCCGCACGCATCGCCGACCGCTCTTCGACCGACCATGACCACCGAACACGCCAACGCGCCGCGCGCGGATATTTTGCAACGCATTCTCGACCGCAAAGTCGATGAGATCGCCGAACGCACCGCGCATACGCCGCTGACCGCGCTGCGCGAACGCGCCGCCGCCGCATCGCCGCCGCGCGGCTTTATCGCCGCGATCGAAGCCAAGCGCGCGGCCGGCGTGCCTGCGGTGATCGCCGAGGCGAAGAAAGCCAGCCCGTCGAAAGGCGTGATCCGCGAGCATTTCGACCCGGCCGCGATCGCGCGCAGTTATGAAGCCGCCGGTGCGGCGTGCTTATCGGTGTTGACCGATGTCGATTTCTTCCAGGGCGCCGATGCGTATCTGCAGCAAGCGCGCGAAGCCTGCGCGCTGCCGGTGTTGCGCAAGGACTTCACCATCGACACCTACCAAGTGGTGGAGGCGCGCGCACTCGGCGCCGACTGCGTGCTACTGATCGCCGCTGCGTTGGACGACGACCGCATGTCCGAGCTGTACGCCGAGGCGATGACGCTGGGCATGGATGTGCTGGTGGAAGTGCACGACGCCGCGGAACTGCAGCGCGCGCTGCGCCTGCCCGCGATGCGCGGCCGCGTGCCGCTGATCGGCGTGAACAATCGCAATCTGCGCACGTTCGAGGTGTCGTTGGCGCGCACGTTGTCGCTGAAATACGCGGTGCCGGCCGATCGCATTCTCGTCACCGAGAGCGGCATCGCCACGCGCGACGATGTCGATTGGTTGTTGGCAGCGGGCGTGGATGTGTTCCTGGTCGGTGAAACCTTTATGCGCGAAGACGACCCCGGCGCGGCGCTGCGACGGTTGTTCTTCCCATGAGCGACACGTCGTTGCGTTATCCGGCCCCTGCGGCCGATGCGCCCCTGGTGGTCTTCGATTTCGATCACACGCTGTATCACGGCGATTCCGGCGGTCATTTCTTCAAGTGGCTGATCCAGCGCGCGTGGTGGCGCAAAGCGCTGGCGTTGCTGATCGCGCCGGTGTTCGGGCCGATGATCGCGTGGATGCCGACGCGCCGCCGCGGCATTTCAGCCTTCGTCTGGGTCGGTTCGCTCGGGATGCGACGCGTCGATCAATTCAACGCGATGATCGACCGTTACGTCGTGCAGCACACCGCCGAGATCCAACACCGTCTGCTGCCCGTCGCGCTCGACGTGTTGCGCGCGCATCGCGAAGCCGGCGACCACGTGGTGATCGCCACCGGCGCGCCGCCGGAATTGGCGCGCGCCATTCTGGCGTTCGTCGCGCACGCGGATCTGCCCGTCGTCGGCACGCAAGTCGGGCCGAAATACGGCGCGATCGGCGCGGTGCGCCACTGCCATTACGAAATGAAAATGACCATGCTGCGCGACGCCGGCTACACCGCGCCCGTCGCCGCCGCGTATTCCGACAGCAGCGCAGACCTGCCGCTGCTCAAAGCCGCCGCGAAACCCGTCGTGGTCAACCCCAAGGCGCAACGCGTGGCGATGTTCCGCCGCGTACTGCCGGCCGGCACCCCGATCTTGAATTGGGGGTGTCCGGGGCGGGGCGGGGA
>JADZBF010000353.1 GCA_020852215.1 Lysobacter sp.
CGATCCGTCGACTCGGGAAGCGATTTGCCGTCTTTGTATTGCAGAGTCGCGACGTCGCCGTTCGGCAGAACGTGCATGATCTCGCCGTCCATGGCCTCTTCGAGGCGCACTTCCGTTTGCGCGTTCGCGCCGAACGAAAAAAAAGACAGCATGGCGATCCATAACGCTTTTCGCATGACATATTCCCCTTTGTGGTCTCGCGTCGGTTTATAGGTCGAACTTGATGCCCTGCGCCAGCGGCAGCGCGTCCGAGTAGTTGATGGTGTTGGTTTGCCGGCGCAGGTAAGCCTTCCACGCATCCGAGCCCGATTCCCGGCCACCGCCGGTTTCTTTTTCGCCGCCGAAGGCGCCGCCGATCTCCGCGCCGCTGGTGCCGATGTTGACGTTGGCGATGCCGCAGTCGCTGCCGGCGGCGCACAGGAAGGCCTCGGCCGCTTTGAGGTTGGTGGTGAAGATCGACGACGACAGGCCCTGGGGCACGGCGTTCTGCATGTCGATGGCTTCGTCCAGCGTCGCGTACTTCATCACGTACAGAATCGGCGCGAAGGTTTCGTGCTGCACGATCGCCGCGTCGTTGGTCAGGCCGGTGACGATGGCAGGGCGCACGAAATTGCCGGGGCCGTCGATCGCGGTGCCGCCGGTTTCGACCGTGCCACCGCTGGCCTTCGCTTGGGCGATGGCATCGAGGAACGCATCCACCGCATCGCGGCTGTTGAGCGGGCCCATCAGATTCTTCGGGTCGGTGGGGTCGCCGATTTTGGTCTCCACTTGCTTGTACGCGGCGATCAATTTCGCCAGCACGTCGGCGTAGACGCTTTCGTGCACGATCAGCCGGCGGGTGGTGGTGCAGCGCTGGCCGGCCGTGCCGACGGCGCCGAACGCGATCGCGGGAATCGCGAGTTTCAGGTCGGCCGTGGCGTCGACGATGATCGCGTTGTTGCCGCCCAATTCCAGCAGCGAACGGCCCATGCGGCGCGCGACGCGCTCGCCGACCATGCGCCCGACCTTGGTGGAGCCGGTGAAACTGATCAGCGGGATGCGCTTGTCGTCGACGAACTGCTGGGCGAGATCGCTGCCCGCGTCGTTGAACAGGAAGAAGATGTCGGGGAAGCCGCCCGCCTTCAGCGCGTCGTTGCAGATCTTCATCGACGCGATCGCCGACAGCGGCGTCTTCGGCGAAGGTTTCCAAATCGAGATGTCGCCGCACACCGCCGCGACGAACGAATTCCACGCCCACACCGCGACCGGGAAATTGAAGGCCGAGATGATGCCGACCAGGCCGATCGGGTGCCATTGCTCGTACATGCGATGGCCCGGACGCTCGCTGTGCATGGTCAGGCCGTAGAGCTGACGCGACAGACCGACGGCGAACTCGCCGATGTCGATCATTTCCTGCACCTCGCCGTCGCCCTCGGGCTTGGACTTGCCCATCTCCAGCGCCACCAGCGAACCCAGCGCGTCCTTGTGCGCGCGCAGGGCCTCGGCGCAGAGGCGAATGGCTTCGCCGCGGCGCGGCGCCGGCGTGCTGCGCCAGACCTTGAACGCGGCCTGGGCGCGCTCGACGATCAGGTCGTAATCGGCCTGCGAAGAGGCCTGCACCCGGCCCAGCACCTCGCCCGTGGTCGGGTTCACCGGCTCGATGACCCCGGCGTCGGCGGTTTTGGACCACTCGCCATGGCCGAGATAGGTGCCGGATTCGACGGCGCCGAGGCCGAGAGCGGACAGGACGGGGTGGGTCATACGGAAACTCCTGGATGCACTGGGTCGGGCCGGGATAGCGCCCAGCCGACCGGGGATAGGGAAGACTGGCGGCCCCGACACGATTCGAACGTGCGACCTGTCCCTTAGGAGGGGACCGCTCTATCCAACTGAGCTACGGGGCCGAGCCCGGCGATTATCGCAGGGATGCTCCGAGCCCGGCACCCCCGCGGCGTTCCCTCTCCCTGCATCGCGGGGAGAGGGTGCCCGAAGGGCGGGTGAGGGGCGCTCTGCGAGTGCGAATGCATCGCCGATTACAGTTGCGCACAGCTCGCAAGACACCACGCAGTCGGCCCGCCACCGTATCGCTGTCATCCCGAGCCACAGGCGAGGGACCTGCTGTTCCGGCAACCCGAGTACGTATGCGCAGCCCTGTGGCATGATCCATCGCGAGAGAGCGGGACAGCACAGGGGGCAGGGAGTGTCCGAACTCCATCCGATTTCCGATGTCTGCAAGGATTCGGCGCGCAGAGATACGCGCCGGGCCGATGTCGTCTTCGTGCACGGTCTGATGGGTGACCCGTTCGCGACCTGGCGCCACGGCGAATCCGACGAGAACTCGTGGCCGCATTGGGTGGCGAAAGCCTTCCCGGATGTGGGGGTGTGGTCGCTCGGCTACCCCGCAGCGCTGTCCAAATGGCCGCGCTGGGTGCGGCAATTCGGCGGATTATTCGTGCAAATGCAGTCGTCGCGCACCGGCCGCGGCCATGCGATGCAATTGCAGCGTCGCGCGGTGAATGCGCTCGATCGACTGACTCAGAAAGGGCTCGGCAAGCGTCCGTTGATTTTCGTCTGCCACAGCCTCGGCGGCTTGCTGGTCAAGCAAATGCTGCACGCCGCCATGATGTCTCGCGAGCCCCGCGAGAAAGCGATCGCCGAGGCTGTTTCCGATGTGATGTTTCTCGCCACGCCGCACCACGGCGCCGACCTCGCCGATCTGGCGAAAGGGTTGAGCACGCTGTTGCAGGCGACCGTGATCGCCGACGATCTGAAAGCGCACGGTGCGCATTTGCAGGAGCTTGCCGAGGATTACAAAACCCACGCAGAAGGTCTGGGGATCCAAACCCACACGTATTACGAAGACATCGGCGTTCTGGGAAGCGATGTGTTGGTGGTGAATTCCACGTCGGCCAATCCCGGTATTGGTCGCCGTCCCGTGGCGCTGGATCGCGATCACGGCAGTATCTGCAAACCGCTCGAGCGCGACGATCCGGTCTGCGAACGTCTGCGCGAAATTCTCGAAGCGAGCGGGAAAGCCAAGGCTGCGCCCGCGCTGGAGTCGATCGAAGGTCAGATCGTGACGACGCGTCAGCCGCAACCCGTGCAGGCGCCTCCGCTGCAGGTGCATGTGCAAGTCCATGTCCCGCAACCACAGTCTGCCTTGGACCAAATTCCCACCACCCCCTGCCAACTCCCCCAAGCCGCCTCCAAATTCTTCGGCCGCGAAGACGCGCTGGATGCGTTGGTCGCTCGACTGCGCGCCGGCAACAATACCGTCGTGATCGGCGCTGCGGGCATGGGCAAAACCGCGTTGGCGGCCGAAGCCTTGCATCGCATCTTGGGCGAATCGACTCGCGAAGGCTTGGCGCGGTCGCCGTTCGCGCACGGCATCGTCTTCGTCGATCTGTACCTGCACGGCGGCATGGCCGAGAAAGCCTGGAGCCACATCGCCAACAGCGTGCGCGGCGCGAATTTCGACCCGGACCGCCCCGCCGACGCGCGCGCGGC
>JADZBF010000354.1 GCA_020852215.1 Lysobacter sp.
TCGCGTTCCACTGCGCGCCGTCGAAATACTCCAGGTCGTAATCGCGCATTTCCCAACCCGCCGTGGTGTAGACGAGGACCTGATCGACCGAGGCAGGTGTCGCGAGCGCGAAGCTCAGACTCGCCGGCAGCGCGGGGGTGGTGGCGGTCTCGCGCGCGTTCGACCAACTGTAGGCCTCGCCCAGCGACGTGTTGCGATTGCCGTCGTTGGTGCGCGCCGGGCTGTAGCCGGAGTAGCTGCTGCTCGCGCTCGCGTAGGCGGTGCGCAGCAAATTTTGCGTGCCGCAGGCGGTCGGCGGCGGTGGGCCGAACCGGCGATGGTCGTACGCGGCAGTGGTGCGTTGGTCGAGCAGCCAATCCGACAGCAATGGATCGTTGCGTTGGTCCGCGGTGATCAGATTGGTCAGACGATACGGGCCGTTGCATCGATTCGCGAAAATATCCGCGCCCTCGAACCGCAAGGTCGCGCGGTTGGCGCCGACGACCACATCGCGGCTCAACGCGGCGCTCGCGACCGCCTCGCCCGAGGCACCGACCAACGTGCCCGCGATCAACGCGGCGCCCGCGTAGTTCGACTGGATGTCGATCGCAATCTCGAGCGCGGCCAATTCTTCCGGACCCGTCGGCGAAGGCACCGCGATCTCGGCGCCGACCCCGACGACGGCCAGCGAGCGACGACCGATCTGCACCGATTCGCTGCCGCCGCGTTCGAAGGGCTGGCCGGTCGCAAGCGTGCCTTCGACGAACCAGACGACCTCGGCGATGCCCGGCGCGTTCGGTACGCAATACTGGCCGACGAAACTGCCGTCGGGCTGGCAGGCGAGGACGATCTGATCGTGGTCAAGCCGCCGGCGAAGCCTCTCCAATCGCGAAAAGTAAAATCCGGGACCTTGATGCTGACGCATCTGCGCCGCCCCAAAAATTTGATGCAGAACGACTTCAGCGATGCGATTCCGATTCGACGCCAGGCCGTGCCGCCGCGCCCGTCGATCGATGCCTCAGCGCCCCGCCCCTACGTCGATGAAGCGCAGGAATTCGTTGCGGGTGCGGGCGTCTTCGCGGAAGGCGCCCAGCATTTTCGACGTGACCATGCTCACGCCGCGTTTGTGGATGCCGCGGGTGGTCATGCATTCGTGCGCGGCTTCGATCACCACGCCCACGCCGCGCGGTCGCAGCGCTTGTTCGATGCAGCGCGCGATTTGCGCGGTCATCTTTTCCTGTACCTGAAAACGGCGTGCGTAGGCGTCGACCACGCGCGCGAGTTTGCTGATGCCGACCACGCGGCCTTCCGGCAAGTAACCCACATGCGCTTTGCCGATGATCGGGGCCATGTGGTGTTCGCAATGGCTTTCGAACGGGATGTCGCGCAGCACGACCATTTCGTCGTAGCCCTCCACTTCCTCGAAGGTGCGTTTGAGGTACTCCTCGGGGTCGATGGCGTAGCCGCTGAACCAGTCGCCATAGGCGTTGACCACGCGCTTGGGCGTGTCGAGCAAACCCTCGCGTGCGGGGTCGTCGCCGGCCCACCGCAGCAGCGTACGGATCGCGTCCTCGGCTTGCGTGCGGCTCACGCCATGCCGCGCGTCTTCGCCGCTCGCTGCGCGGCCGTCCTTTTCATCAGCGTCTGCGGTACACATGCGGGATCTCCGTGGGGGCGTGGGGGCTGGCATCGTATCGCGATACGCGCGGATCGCGTGATCGATGAATACGTAGACGCTCAGGTTTTGGATGCAGGGTCGTCGCGCAATCGCGCCAACAGGCCCGAATCGCGCTGCGTGCGGCGTTCCAGGGCGCGGCGCACCGCCGCCGGTTCGGCCCACAACAGCGCCCGTCGGCGTGCGCGGGTCAGCGCGGTGTACAGCAGTTCGCGGCCCAGCGCGCGCGATTCGGCGCCGGGCAGCAGCAGGACGACGGCGTCGAACTCCGATCCCTGCGCCTTGTGCACGGTGGTGGCGAATGCGCTGGCGTGTGCGGGAAGCTGTCCGGGGCGCCAGCCGCGCCAACGGCCGTCGCTGAGGAACCATGCGGTCGATTCGCCGCGCGCGTCGCGCCACAGCACGCCCACGTCGCCGTTGTACAGCCCGTGACGCGGGCTGTTTTGGCCGATGACGATCAGGCGTCCGTGGAAATGCGTCTCGCGCGCGCCCAGTTCGTTCGCGCACCAGCCGTTCCAGAATTCGGCGCCGAACGGCCCGCGGCGCACGGCGGTGAGCAAACGCATGCCTTCGGCCGCGCGCAGGGCGGCGGCGGGGTCCTCGGCGTCGCGCACCGCGACGAAGACCGGCAGCGCGGTCTCGCGCAACCAATGCGCCAGCGCGGCGCCGTCGCCGTGCCGCCAACGCAGGTCGGGATCGTCGTCGCGTTCCAGCAAACCGAGCACCGCGTCGTCGTCGCCGCGCTGCACGGCGTCGGTGAGCGCGCGCAGCCCTTCGGCGCCGGCTTGGCGCCAGCCGTGCAGCAGATGCACGCGGCAGCCGAACAGCGGGGCGTTGTCGTTCGCGAGAGTGTCGTCGCTCGCGTTCGTACTCGCGTTCGCACTTGAGTTCGCGGTCTTCGGATCGTGCGTCGGCGTCGCGATGGGGGCTTCGAGCAAGCGGCGTTCGATGCCCAATGCGCGCGCCGCGAACGTCGCATCCGCGGGCGGCAGCGTGCGCCCGTCGCCACCTGCCGCGCACAGCGCGCCCAGCACATCGCCCGCCTCGACCGCCGGCAATTGATCGGGATCGCCGATCAGCACCAGCGTCGCCGTCGGCGCCACCGCGTCCACGCACTTCGCCATCAGCGGCAGATCCACCA
>JADZBF010000355.1 GCA_020852215.1 Lysobacter sp.
CCGGTCGATCCCGAGGTGTAGATCACGTACGCCAAATGCTGCGGGCTCACGCCCACGTCGTCGTTCGACAGATTCTCCGCCGACTTCGAAGACCACGCCGCGCGTTCGGCGACGACATCGATCGTCTTCGCGGCGTGTTCCGCGCGCCTCATCGCCGCAGTCAGCGCGTCCGCACTCGCCGCATCGGTCAACACCACCGACGGCCGCGCATCCGACAGCATTTGCGCCAGGCGTTCTTCCGGATAATTCGGGTCCAGCGGCACGTAGGCGCCGCCCGCTTTGAGCACCGCCAGCACCGCTTCGAACAACGCCGGCGTGCGTTGCATGCAGATCGCGACCAAACCGTCCGGCGCTACACCGCAAGTGCGCAGATGTCGCGCGAGACGATTCGCGTCGGCATTCAGCGCACCGTAACTCAATGTCCCATCGTGGGTCGCGATCGCGAACGCCTCCGGTGCGCGTGCGGCATGCGCTTCGAACGCCTGATGCAAGCAATGCGTCGCATCGAACTGCATTTCGCGATAGCCGCCTTCCAGCAAACGCGTGCGTTCTTCCGGCGCCATCGTTTCGATGGAGTCCAAGCGCCGATCCGGGTCGGCGAGGCACTGGTTCAACACGCGCAGATACGCATCGCGCAAGCGTTCGATGGTCGAGACCTCGAACAGATCGGTCGCGAAATTCCACAGCAGCGTGACGCCGTCGACGTCGCCTTGGCCGCGCGGCAGCATCACCACGTCGAAATCGAACTTCGATGTGCGGTTGCTGTAGGCCTCGAACATCGACAATTCGAAGCCCGCCCGGCGCAAGTTCGGAAGATCGGAGTTGTGCGCGCTGAAGGCGGTTTGGAACAAGAGGTTGTGCCCCGTGGTGCGATCGGGTTGCAGCGCTCGCACCAGCAACTCGAACGGCAATTCTTCGTGTTCGTAGGATGCCGACAATGTGGCGGCGGTGCGGTCGAGCAATTCGCGATAGCTGGGATTGCCCGAAACGTCGGCGCGAATCGGGATCATGTTCACGAACATGCCGAACATACCTTCGGACTTGCGCGACCGCCGATTGGCGACCGCCGAGCCGATCGCGAAGCGCTCCGCGCCTCCGGCGCGATGCAGCACGATTTGATACACCGCGTGCAACGCCGCATACAGCGTGAAGCCTTCCGATCCGCAAAAGCGACGCAGCGCCGAGGCCATGGCCTGCGGCAATTCGCAGCGCAACTGCATGCCCGCATACGTGGGTTCGTCCGGTCGTGGACGGTCGCTCGGCACGGCGGGCGTATGCGGTAGGTCGGCCAGTTGCGCGGTCCAGAACGCGAGATGCCGCGCATAGCGCGCCTGCGCGCCTTCGCTACGCTGCCAACGCGCGTAATCGCGGTATTGCGCGGGCACCGGCGGCAGCGCGGGCGCTTTTCCTTCCGCAAGGGCCGCATACGCGTCCAACAGCTCGCGCATGAACAGGTTCGCGCTCCAACCGTCGTGAACGTAATGCTGCTCGACGTGGATCAAAACGTAATCGGCGGGGCCGCGGCGGATCAGGGTCAAACGCACCAGCGGCAATCGCGCCAGATCGAAACGGTGCGCGACGTGCGCGTCGATCTCGGTCTGCAGTGCGGCTTCATCGACATCGGCCTCCAGCGTTCGCGTTTGCAGGATGCCCGGCGCGGAGGCATGCACGTATTGATACTGCTCGCCCTCGCCGTCGTCATGAAAGGTCGAGCGGAAAATTTCGTGGCGTTCGACGACGCAATCGACCGCGCGCTGCAGCAGCGTCGCGTCGATCTCGCCGCGAATGCGGATCACGTTCTGCGCGTTGTAGGCGAGCGAGGTCTTCGCGACTTGCTCCAACAGCCAGAGGCCGTGCTGCTGGTAGGAGACCGGGCCGCGCAAGGGGTCGTCCGTCGCCGCGGATGCCGCCTCGTTCCACGCATCGAACGAACCCGCATCGATATCGCGATCCACCTGCAACGTCTGCGCGTCGATCGCCGCCGCCATCGCGCGCAGACTCGGCGCCTTGAACAGAGCATCGACCGGCATCTCGCGACCGAAACGCGCACGGATCCGCGTCGCCAATTGGATCACTTTCAGCGAATTGCCGCCGAGATCAAGGAAACGATCGTCGCGGCCCGCGCGTTCGATCGCCAGCACCTCGCACCAGATCGCCGCCAGCCCGGCTTCGGTGTCGCCGACGGGTTCGATGTAGGCCACGCTGGCGAAATCGTCGGGCCGTGGCGCCGGCAGCGCGCGCCGATCGAGCTTGCCGTTCGGCGTCTGCGGCCATGCGGCCATCCGCACGTACGCCGCGGGCACCATGTACTCGGGCAATCGCGCGGATAAAGTCGCGCGCAGGGTTTGCGCCGACACATCGCGGTCGGCGTTCGCCCGCACGTAAGCGATCAACCGCGGTTGCCCCGCGTTGTCGTCGCGCGCGACGACGACGGCTTCTTCGACGCCTTTCAGTCGCGTCAGCGTAGTTTCGATTTCGCCCAACTCGATGCGAAAGCCGCGAATTTTCACTTGAAAATCGTTGCGGCCGTGATATTCGAGGGCGCCGTCGGGCAGGCGGCGCACCAGATCGCCGGTGCGATACAGACGCTCTCCGCTGCGCGCGTCCTCGACGAAACGTTCAGCCGTCAATTCCGGTCGATGCAAATACCCGCGCGCCAAGCCGGCGCCGCCGATGTACAGCTCACCGAGTTCGCCATCCGGCAACGGGCGGCGTCGCTCGTCGAACACATGCGCGGTCGTGCCCGGAATCGCATGCCCGATCGGCACGCTGGCCTCCTCGGCATTCGCATCGCAGGCGTGTACCGCGCACCACACCGTCGTTTCGGTCGGGCCGTAGGCATTGAACATCGCGCGACCGCGCGCCCAGCGTCGCATTTGGGGCGGAGGCAAGGCTTCGCCCGCGGAGATCAGCACGCGCAACGACGACAACGCCGCATCGTGCGGCAGCGTCGACAACGCCACCGGCGGAATCGTCGCATGGGTGACGCCGTGCGCGTCGATCGCCGCGACCAGCGCGCCCCCAATCGGCGGCATCCCCGGTTCGCCGAGGCATAGACGAGCTCCGTGCCCGAACGCCATCACCCACTCGAACACGCAGGCGTCGAAACTGAACGAGGCGAACTGCAGCACGCGCGCGTCCACATCCAGATCGAAGGTCGCGTTCTGCGCGCGCAGCATGTTCATCACGCCGCGATGCTCGATCATCGCGCCCTTCGGCGCGCCGGTCGATCCCGAGGTGTAGATCACGTACGCCAAATGCTGCGGGCTCACGCCCACGTCGTCGTTCGACAGATTCTCCGCCGACTTCGAAGACCACACCTCGCGTTCGGCGACGACATCGATCGTCTTCGCCGCATGGCCCGCGCGCGTCATCGCCGCGTTGAGTGCCTCCGCGCTCGCCGCGTCGGTCAACACCACAGCAGGCCGCGCATCCGACAGCATCTGCGCCAAGCGCTCTTCCGGATAATTCGGATCCAGCGGCACGTAGGCGCCGCCCGCTTTGAGCACCGCCAGCACCGCTTCGAACAAGGCCGGCGTGCGCTGCATGCAGATCGCGACCAAACCATCGGGCGACACGCCGCAGTCGCGCAGATGTCGCGCGAGACGATTCGCGTCGGCGTTCAAGGCACCGTAGCTCAACGTCGCGTCGCGGGTCGCGATCGCGGACGCCTCCGGCGCGCGCGCGGCATGCGCTTCGAAAACAGCGTGGATCAGCGATGCATTCGGGGGAAGAGTGGACTTACGCACATTCACGACAGGGCTCCGTTTCGATTCCTGCGCGGCTCCTGCCGCGATCGGGGTCGGGGGAGGCGATGCACCGCGGGGGCGGCGTTCCATCGCCTGAGCGCGCCTGCCGTCGTATGACGTTCCTTGGCGCGCGTGGGGTATTCCGAGGGCGACCGAATACGATCGCCCGATGTTCAAACGATGGCTTCGGTGTCCTCCGCGGAGATGCCCGGCGCGGGTTCGGTTTGCATGGATTTGTCCTGCATGGCTGCGTGCTGCATGGCTTCGTGCTGCATGGCTTCGTGCTGCATGACTTCATGCTGCATGACTTCGTGCTGCATGGACTCGTCCAACATCGCCTCGACCAAACCTTCGATCGTGGGCGCTTCGAACAATCGACGCAGCGACAAGCCGACGCCGAACATGTCGCGCAGCGCTACGAGCACGCGCATCGCCGACAAGGAATTGCCGCCGAGCCGGAAAAAATCGTCGCGCACACCGATCGTGTCGCGCCCGAGCACATCGCCCCAAATCTCCGCGATCGCCTCTTCGATCGGCGTGCTCGGCGCGACGAAGGCGCCCGTGGCGACGAACGCGGCGGGCGGCGGCGACGGCAGCGCGGCGCGATCGAGTTTTCCGTTCGCGGTTTTCGGCCATGCCCGCATCGCGACATAAGCGGCGGGCAGCATATGCGCAGGCAGTTTCGTCTGCAGCGCGCGATGCACGGCATCGAAGTTCGGCGAGGCATCGCGATCGCTCGGCAATACATAGGCCACGAGCACGGCGTCGCTCGCGCCGTCGTCCGATGCGGTCGAATCCGAGCGCAATACGACCGCCGCGTCCTCGATCTCCGGCATGCTGCGCAAACGCGCTTCGATCTCGCCCAACTCGACGCGATGGCCGCGAATCTTCACCTGCGCATCGTTACGGCCGAGAAATTCGATGCCGCCTTCGGCGAGGCGGCGACCGAGATCGCCGGTGCGATACAGACGTTCGCCGGGATGGAACGGGCTGTCGAGAAAACGTTCGGCCTGAAGTTCGGGGCGCGCCAGATATCCGCGCGCCACACCCGCACCGCCGATGCACAACTCGCCGACCACGCCGATCGGCGCAGGCCGTCCCCGGCGATCGAGAACGAGCGCGCGCGCGTTGGCGACCGCGTCGCCGATCGGCAACACCGCAAGCGGCGGCGCGTCGATGGGCAGCGGGGCAATTTCGAAACAGGTACTGTCGACCGATGTTTCGGTCAGACCGTAAGCGTGCAGCAAGCGCACGCCATCGCCGACGACGCGACGGGCGCGATCGGCCGCTTCGACCGACCAACGATCCGAGCCGCAAACGATCGTCCGCATGAAACCCAGATCGCGGCCATGCGTATCCAGATGCGCTACCAGCGCGTCGAGCACCACCGGCACGAAATCGGCGATTTCGATGCGCGCCTCGCGCAGGCGCGCTTCGAGCGCCGCCGGATCGGCCAATGTTTCCTGCGGACATAGCACCAATGTGCCGCCGTGGCCGAGCGCGCGCAGGAGGTCGGCGGTGAACACATCGAACGCGAGATTGGCCATCTGCAGATGACGCACGCCGGGCGCGAGATCGTATTGCCGTCGCCAACCCGCGGCGATCGCCATGATTTGCCGATGCTCGACGAGGACGCCTTTGGGCGTGCCGGTCGAACCGGAGGTGTAGATGACATACGCCAGATGCGACTGCGTGAGGCCGATCTCGGCCGGATCGAGATTCGACGCCGAAAGCGAGGCCCATGCCGCTGCGTCGGCATCCAGATCGACGATGCGCGCAGGCGTCGCGGAATGGCTCGCCTGCGCGGCGACGATGCGTTCGACCGCATCGCGATGCGCGCGATCGGTCAGGACGATCGGCGGACACGCATCCGCCAGCACGAACGCGAGCCGGTCTTCCGGCAACATCGGATCGAGCGGCAAATACGCGCCGCCGGCTTTGACGACCGCCAGCACCGCTTCGACCGCAGCGATCGAACGCGCCATGCACAGCGCTACTGGACGATCCGGGCCGACGCCGAGCGCGCGCAAATGGCGCGCAAGGCGATTGGCGCGCGCATTCGATTCACCGTAAGTCGCGATGCGGTCGCCGTCTTCCACGGCCGACGCGTCCGGCGCATGCGCGGCATGCGCTTCGAAGCCGGCGTGCAGAAATGCCGCAGGAATCGTCGCAGGAACCGCACCAGAAGCGGCCATATCGCTTTGCTCGATCTCTTCGACGCGAAACCCGCCTTCGAGCAGGCGCGTGCGTTCCTCGGGCGCCAGAAATTCCGCCTCCGAAACCCGTAACGTCGGCCGCGCCACGCACTGCGCCAGCACGCGCAGATACGCCTCGTTGAGACGCACGATCGTCTCTCGCCGATACAGCGCGACGCAGTATTCCCAGAACAGGGTGATGCCGTCCGGATCGTCGGTCGCGCGCGGGATCATCACGGCGTCGACATCGAACTTCGACGTGCGGTTGCCGTAGACCTCGTGAATCTTCAGCGAGAACTCCGGCCATTCCAAGCGCGGCCCGGGCGAGTTGTGGGTGCTGACCGCGGTTTGGAACAGCGGATTGCGCGCGAATTCGCGATGCGGATGCGCCTCGCGCACCACCCACTCGAACGGCGCTTCCTGGTTCGCGTAACCCTCGGCGAGATCGGC
>JADZBF010000356.1 GCA_020852215.1 Lysobacter sp.
AGCGGACCTGCACGCCTGAGGTGTGCGTGCGCAACAACCGCGCTTCGCCGCGCGCGTCGGGCGGGAAATAGAACGTGTCGTGCATGGCGCGCGCCGGGTGATGCGGCGGAAAATTCAGCGCCTCGAAGTTGTGCCAGTCGTCCTCGATTTCCGGGCCGTCGGCGAGTTCGTAACCGAGTCGGCCGAATATCTCGACGATGCGCTCCAACGTGCGCGTGACCGGATGCAAGCCGCCGTGCGCGACATCGCGACCGGGTAGGGTCACGTCGATGCGTTCGTGTTCCAGACGCGCGGCGAGCGCGGCTTCGTCCAGCGCCGCTTTGCGCGCGGCGAGCGCATCGCCGATGGCGTCGCGCGCGCGATTGATCGCTTCGCCCGCGGCTTTGCGTTCGTCGGCGGGCAACGCGCCCAAGGATTTCAACTGCGCGGTGATGCTGCCGCTCTTGCCGAGCAAACCGACGCGCAAGGCTTCCAGCGCATCGGCACGATCGGCCGCCGCGATCTCGGCGAGCGCTTGCTGACTGAGAGTTTCGATATCGCTCATTCGCTTGCAACCTTGTCGGTGTCGTCTCGCGAACACGACGGCGTGCGCCGTGTCGTCGCTTGGCATCGCGTCGAACGCGCGGCCCGCTGCGCCTCAAAAACTACGCATGCCCGAAAAAACGAATGGGGAAGGACTCGCGCCCTTCCCCATGCCGTACGACGGGCGACGGGAGCGCGCGATTAAGCGGCGCGACCGCCCTGCAACTCGTCCTGCAGCGTCTTCAGCTCGTCCATCTTGCCTTCGGCGGCGAGCTTGGCTTGCTGCGGCCAGGTGGCCGGATCGTGCGAGGCGAACTTGCTGCCGGCGGCGTCGAGGATTTCGCGCAGCTTGGCGACATCGGTGGTCGCGAGCTTGGCGAAGGTCGAGATACCGGCGGCGATTAACAGCTCGGCGATCTTCGGGCCGATGCCTTCGATGATCTTCAGATCGTCCGGCTTACCGACGGATTTGGTCGCACCGCCGGCGGCGCCGAGCGCGTTGGCGGCAGCCGCGACCAGGGCGTCGAAACCCTTGATGTCGTGCACGGCGATGTCGGCCAGCACTTTGCGATCCAGGGTGATGCCGGCTTTCAGCAGACCGTTGATGAAGCGGCTGTAGCTCATGCCGCGCGAGCGGGTGGCGGCGTTGATGCGCGCGATCCACAGCGAACGGAAATTGCGCTTCTTCTGCTTACGACCGATGTAGGCGTACTGCAGGGCCTTGGTGACGGCCTGCTTCGCGACGCGGAAAACTTTGCGGCGGGCGTTGTAATAACCCTTCGCGGCTTTAATGACTTTCTTATGACGACGGCGGGCCGTCACACCACGTTTAACTCGTGCCATTGTTCATTCTCCTCACAAATACGGAAGCATGCGGTCGAGACGGCCGGCGTCTTCGGCGCGAACATGGTTCGTCTGCCGCAGGTTGCGCTTCCGCTTGGTCGCTTTCTTGGTGAGGATGTGGCTCTTGTTGGCGTGGCCGCATTTGTACTTGCCGGAAGCGGTCTTCCGGAAGCGCTTGGCCGCCGCCCGATTGGTCTTGATCTTGGGCATGGGTATGAAGTCCTGGGGTCTGTTCGAGTACTGGCGTGGGCGGTGGCGAAGCCACACTTTCCGTCCTGCCCTGCCGGTTTTAAGCCATTGATCCGAATGAGGAATCTCGGACGTCGCGGCATGTCCTTCGCGTTGCCGGGCGAACCCGGACAACAGCCCAGCGAACTGGGCCGCGCATTATGCCCGCGTCGGGTTTTCTTTGCAAATCATCGGTTTGGACGAAAGACCGCGCCCCCGCGACCGACGTTCGGCGGGGGACGACGCGAAGCTCCCGCTGCCTGCGCGACGACTCAGCGCGCCGTGGCGCGGCCGGGGTTCGCCATCTCGCGGTTCGCCATCTCGGGATTCGGCGCTTCCTGCGCCTGGCCCGCGCCTGAAGTCGCGTGCTGCGCGTTCAACGCCAGCGCCTGCCGGCTGGATTCGACCAGCGGCGTCTTCGTCGCGGTGTCGGTATCGACATGGGCGATCCGCTGGGTTTCGGGCGTCGCGCCCTGGATGGCGAACGCCCGGCCCTGGTCGCCGATCGCGACCCGGTCGATCGAGATGCCCGCGCGATGCGATTCCACGACCAGCACGCCGGCCAAGTTTTGGGTCTGGGCGTCGAAGGACTTGCCCCGCTCCCGCTCGGCGGCCTGCACGTGCTGCAGCGAACGCTCGTATTGCGGATTGAACGGATGGTCGCGATCGGACATCAGGGTCTTGTCGGTGACTTTGCTCTGCCCCGACGCTTTTTCCATCGCGGCGATCACCGAGTCGATGTAATGCAGATCGACCGCATGCTTGGCGACCTTCACCGGATTGAATTTCTGCCAGAAACTCAGCGGGTCCGGATCGGGCAATTCGATCTTATGGCCGAGCGCATCGGGCATCAGCCCACGCATGATCGGCGTGTGTTCCTGGAGCTCGGTGAGGATTTCGTTCTTCACCGCATACCGACGAATCAAGCCGCTTTCGGCTTCGCGCGCGGCGGCGTCCGGGTCCAGACCGATCCGCTCCATCGTCTTGTCGTGGACGCCGGCGGCGTTGAAGGTGACGGCCGGCGTATCGGTGGCGACGGACGCGGCTGCGGCCAAACCGCCGCCGAGCGATTGCCCGGTGATCACGAACTCATCGCCGAACGCGACTTTGGCTTGACGCGCCAGCGCCATCGCCTGGTTGTACTGCGCGGTCTCGAAGCCGAGGCCCTGCGCGAAATTCGTTTTCCAGTCCTTGCCTTCGTCGGTGCCGCTGAACGCCAGCACGTAATGGCCGTCGCCGTCGCCGTAGATGCGGGCCTTGAAGCCGCTCTTGGTGTCGTCGAGGCTTTTCGGTTCGATACCGAAACCGCGCAGTTGGGCGTCGGGCACCCGCGACCAACCGTCGACCGCTTGCCCGGTCGGGCGACCGAAGGTCTCGTCGTACAGATCGTCCATGATCTTCGCGAGGGTCAGATCGATCGGTTTGCCCGACGTGCCGCACACCCGATCCGCAAACGAAGGCTCCGGAGAGCCCGTGCTGGCCGCGTGCGCGCCGACCGCGGCTCCCAGGGGGGACGAATTCGCCTGATCCTGTGTCATACCGCGCTCCCGAACACGAAGTGGAATGGATGAATCCGAACTCAGCGCGCGCCGCGTGCGATGGCGAGACTACCGAGTTCCTGGTTGCCTTGATCGGGCGGCGTCGGCGTCGCTTGCGCGCGCGTCTGGCTATCGTTGGTCACCGCGGGCGCAGGCGTCGCCAGCGTCGCCGATTCGCGGCTGATCTCGACGAACGATTTGTCCTTGCTCTCGCCGATGGTCACCTGGCTGTACGGCTTCGCTTCGCCTTCGGGCACGGCGAACACGCGCTGTTGGTCCTTACCCATTTCGAAGCGAACGGGCGTGACGCCGTCGCGCTGCGCCTGCAGGGTCAAGTCCGCCGTGACGGCGCGCGATTGGTCGGCGGTCAATCCGAGCGACTGCAACTTCGGCCCCAATTCGCCGTTGGCGCGCTCGAAACTCGCGTTGGCCGGATGCGCGGTGTCGGACATCGCCGGTCCGGTCTGCGCAGGCGACGATTGCGTAAGCAAATTGCCGTGCTTCATCTGCCAGGACTCGAGCACCGTGCTCATCGAGTGCAGATCGACGCGATGCGGCACCTTCTCGAACGGATTGATGTTGTGCAGACCTTTCAGCGGATTCGGGTCGGGCAGCGGCATGTCGCGGCCGATGGCGTCGGGCATGACCCAGCGCGTGGCGATGTTCTTTTCCTGCAAGTGGGTGAGGATTTCGCCCTTCACCTGATAGTTGCGGATCTGGCCGTGCTCGACCTGTTCCTTCACCGCATCGGGCTCGAAACCGAGACGCTTCAGCGTCTTTTCGCTCAAACCGGCGGCGTTGAAGGTCATGCCGGGGACGTCGGTGGCGGCCATCGCACTGGCGGCCAAACCGCCGCCGAGCGAATGCCCGACGAAGGCGACGTTTTCGCCGAACGCATCCTTGGCTTTGCGGCCGAGTTCGGCGGCGAGGTTGTATTGCGTGGTATCGAAACCCAGACCCTGGCCGAGATTGGTCTTCCAATCTTTCGCCTGATCCGTGCCGCGGTACGAGACGACGTAACGGCCGTCGTTGTCGGTATAGACGGCGGCGTCGTAACCGCTTTTCTTGTCGTGCAGGAGTTTCGGATCGA
The DNA here is from genome assembly GCA_020852215.1 of Lysobacter sp. Taxonomy (GTDB): domain Bacteria; phylum Pseudomonadota; class Gammaproteobacteria; order Xanthomonadales; family Xanthomonadaceae; genus Lysobacter_I. The sequence continues at coordinate 4,222 of JADZBF010000356.1, forward strand.
TGCCGACCTGACGGAGTTGATCGGAATTCAGCGGCGTCCAGCCATCGATCGGAGGACGGCTCTGCTCGTGCGACTTGTAGACGTCCTGCGCCAGCTTCGCCATCGTGAAGTCCAACGGCTTGGCTTCCGTGCCGCGCACTTCGTCGGCGAACGTCGTGCGGTTGTAGGTCTTGCCGCTCAGCGGGTCGACGAACTCCTTCGCTTGCGGTTCGCCCGTCGTTTGAGATCCTATCGCCATCCTGATGTCTCCCGGTGCGAAACGGCGCGGACGATCGGTCGCGTCGCCGAATCGAAAATCGTTGAAAGAACTTCCCCTACACCAGTCGCGTCGATATCCGAGCGCGACCGCGGTGACGCCAGTGAATCAGCGCGCCGTTTCCAGCGCGATACCGTGTTCGGTCAACCACGCCTGCACCGCTTCGCGGTCCTTGCGGGTTTCGGCGTTCAGCAAATCCACGCGGGTCATGAACAGATACCGCTGGAAGGTGGCGCCCTGCAGATTTTTCGCCATCGGATCGGCGCCGGCTTGGAGCAGGTCGAGCGCGCGCGCCGGTTCGTTGATCTGACCGGCCACGTGCAGTGGGGTGTTGCCCATGCGGTCGGCGCGGTTGGGGTCGGCGCCCGCCGCCAGTAAAGCGCGGAATTGCTCCACCCGCTCGCCCATCATCGCCGAGCGCAGCGGCATCGCGCCGGTCTCGGCTTGCGGGGCGTTCGGGTCGGCGCCCTTCGCCAGCAGAATCTTGAGATAGGCATCGTCGTTGGCCATCGCGGCCAGATGCACGACGGTATCGCCATCGAGCCCGGGCTGATTCGGGTTCGCGCCCGCTTCCAGCAACGCCTCCAGGCCGTCCGCGCTTTTGTTGAACAGCGCCCATTGCAACAGGGTCACGCCGTCGTCGCCGGTGGCGGCGAGGTCGACGCCCGGCGCCAACTCCGCGACCTGTCGCCGGTCGCCGCGCGCGGCGGCATCGGCCAGCCGAGCGACGGCCGGGTCCGGGAAGATACGATTCACATCCACTACTTGTTCCGCCGCAGCCGACATCGCTTTCCTCTCCTTTGCGCGAACGATTCCCGCATGGGTCGAGGCCATCATAAACGATAAGGCGGCGCAGCAAGCGAGAACGACGGACCTGCGCATTGGGGCTCCCTGGGCCCTCCGGGCCGGCTCCGCCGAGATCGGCGCAGGTCCGATGCTACACCGCGGCCACCGCGACCGATGCGACACCGTGCGCGGCGCTACCGGAGCGACGAAGCACCGCGACCGCTCGCGCGCATGCGGGCGTCGATCGGTTGAACCTCTACCGCCGTAGTGTTTTCGCCCTTCATCCGCCGCTGCGGGGTTGGTGGCTCCTTATTTCTGGCTGCCGCATCGGGGCCCCTCATCCGGCCTTCGGCCACCTTCTCCCCGCCATGCGGGGAGAAGGGAAAAGCGCAACGATGGGTCTTTCGCGCCTCGACACCCCAAAAGAGCCCTCAACATCGAGGGCGAAACGTCGCGCCATCGATGGGTCGAGCAACGAACAGCGCGTGCCCCCATGGTCCGCCTCCCGTCTCCCCGCCGTGCGGGGAGAAGGTGGCCGAAGGCCGGATGAGGGGCGGCACGCGCGCAGACGCGCAAGGTTCGCTTTCTCTGCCCGGCGCCACTCCTTCGAAGTTCGAGCGCCGCAAGAAAAAGCGAAAGGGCGCCCGATGGCGCCCTTTCGGCTGGATGTCGGCAGCGCTTCCGCGGAACTTGCCGCTTGGGCGCTCGCCTCGATCATTTCTTCTTCGGCGCGATCATCATCACCATCTGCCGGCCTTCGAGGCGCGGGCGAGATTCGATGACGATGTCTTCGCCGAGATCGGCTTCGATCCGATTGGCCATTTCGCGGCCCAATTCCATGTGGCTCATTTCGCGGCCACGGAAACGGATGTTGACCTTGATCTTGTCGCCCTCTTCCAGGAACTCGCGCATTTTGCGCAGTTTGATCTGGTAGTCGCCTTCATCGGTGACCGGGCGGAATTTGACTTCCTTGATTTCGACGACTTTCTGCTTCTTTTTCGCGGCAGAGGCTTTTTTCTGCATCTCGAAGCGGAATTTGCCGAAGTCCATGATCCGGCAGACCGGCGGATCGGCGTTCGGTTGGATCTCGACCAGGTCGAGACCTTCTTCCTCGGCCATGCGCAAGGCTTCGTCGCGCGAGAGGACGCCGATCATTTCGCCGTCGCTGCCGATCACACGAACCCGCGGTACGCGGATCTCGTTGTTCTTGCGGTTCTGCTTATCCTGAGGGGTGCTGATGTTTCGATCTCCAAGGAGGGATGACCCGGTCGGTGCGCACCGACCGGAACGTAGTGCGTCTATCGTGCATCAAACCGCAGCGGTACCGTGCGAGGGTTTCTCGGCGGCGATGCGCGCGGCGAAGTCGGCGATGGACATGTTCCCCAAATCCTCCCCGGCTTGCGTGCGTACCGCGACCACCCCGTTTTCCTTTTCGCGGTCTCCGACCACGAGCAGGTACGGCACCCGCTGCAGCGTGTGCTCGCGAATCTTACGGCCGATCTTTTCGTTCCGCAAATCGGCCGAAATCCGCAAACCTTGATTCATAAGGGTTTTTCGGACCTGTTCGACATATTCGGCCTGCGCGTCCGTAATATTCATCACCACCGCCTGGATCGGGGCCAGCCAGGCGGGCATTTGGCCGGCGTGGTGCTCGATCAGAATGCCGATAAATCGCTCCATCGAGCCGACGATGGCCCGGTGCAGCATGACCGGGTGCCGGCGCTGGCTGTGCTCGTCCACGTACTCGGCGCCGAGGCGGCCGGGCATCATGAAATCCACCTGCATCGTGCCCAATTGCCAGGTCCGGCCGATGGCGTCCTTGAGGTGGTACTCGATCTTCGGGCCGTAGAACGCACCCTCGCCCGGCAGTTCCTCCCAGGCCACGCCCGCGGCGCTGAGGGCCGAACGCAGGGCGCCCTCGGCCTTGTCCCAGGTGGCGTCGTCGCCCAGGCGGGACTCCGGGCGCAGGGCGATCTTGATCTGGATGTCTTCGAAACCGAACTCCTCGTAGACCCGCAGCGCCTGCTCGTGGAAGGCGCGAACCTCGTCCTCGATCTGCGCCTCGGTGCAGAAGATATGGCCATCGTCCTGGGTGAAGCCGCGCACGCGCAGGATGCCGTGCAGCGCGCCGGAGGGCTCGTTGCGATGGCAGGCGCCGAATTCGCCGTAGCGGATCGGCAGGTCGCGATAGCTGTGCAACCCTTGATTGAAGACTTGAATGTGGCCGGGGCAATTCATCGGTTTCAGCGCATAGGTGCGCTTCTCCGACTCGGTGAAGAACATATTGTCCTTGTAGTTGTCCCAGTGACCGGATTTCTGCCACAGGGTCACGTCGAGAATCTGCGGGCAGCGCACTTCCTGATAACCGCTGTCGCGATAGACCTTGCGCATGAATTGTTCGACGACTTGCCAGATCGCCCAGCCTTTCGGATGCCAGAAAATCAGGCCCGGGCCTTCTTCCTGCAGATGGAACAAGTCGAGCGCTTTGGCGATCTTGCGATGATCGCGCTTCTCGGCTTCTTCCAACTGCGTGAGATACGCCTTCAAATCCTTGTCGTTCAACCATGCCGTGCCGTAGATGCGGCTGAGCATTTGGTTGTTGGAATCGCCGCGCCAGTAGGCGCCCGCGACTTTCATCAGTTTGAACGCGCGCAGTTTGTCGGTGCCGGGCACGTGCGGGCCGCGGCAGAGATCGGTGAATTCGCCCTGCGAATACAGCGAAAGATCTTCGTCGGACGGGATGCTTTCGATGATCTCGGCTGTGTAGGCCTCGCCGATGCCCTTGAAGAACGCGACGGCGTCGTCGCGCGATTTCACGCTGCGGCTCACCGGATGCGCTTCCTTGACGATCTTCAGCATCTCCGCCTCGATCGCCGGCAAATCTTCCGGCGTGAACGGGCGTTCGTAGGCGAAGTCGTAATAGAAGCCGTGGTCGATCACCGGGCCGATGGTGACCTGCGCGCCTGGAAACAAACGTTGCACCGCCTGCGCCAGCAAATGCGCGGTGGAGTGGCGCAGGATGTCGAGCGCGTCGGGATGCTTGTCGGTGACGATTTCCAGCGCGGCGTCGTGTTCGATGCGATAACTGGTATCGACGAGCAGGCCATCGACCTTGCCGGCGAGCGCGGCCTTGGCCAGGCCCGCGCCGATGGAGGCGGCGACCTCGCCGACCGTGGGAGAGGATTCGAATTCGCGGCGGCTGCCGTCGGGGAGCGTGATGGCGATCATTGGGTTCGCTACTGGAAAGACTGGAGATTCGTAGAGCCCCCTCACCCGCCCTTCGGGCACCCTCTCCCCGCATGCGGAGAGAGGGAAGAGCGCGCAAAGCGCGCGAGGGTGAGGAGCAATAAAAAAGCGCCCGAGGGCGCTGCGCGGTGTCGCGGGCCTCGGCGTTTACGTCAGTGGGCGGTGGTAGTGCTCATGTCGCACGCTCGGCGGCCGTTTCCGGACGCCACCTGCTCTCGTTTCGGTGCCGAAACGTTAGGGGGACGGGCGTCGAAAGTCAACGAATCCCGGCCGTTTCGCGACTTCGCGCACGGGGCGGGCCGCCGGGAACGCGCGCGGATTACACTCGACGCCTTCGAAGGCCGACGACCGAAATGCCATGCCCCAGAGTATCCAGGACTTCCACGACGACCCGCGCAACGCCGACATCCGCATTTGGGTGAATGGGGCGCTGAAGCCGCGCGCCGAAGCCACGGTGTCGGTGTTCGACAGCGGTTTCGTGCTGGGCGACGGCGTCTGGGAGGGCTTGCGCGTCGTCGGCGGCCATCCCGTCTTCCTCGACGAACATCTGGACCGGCTGTTCGAGGGCGCGAACGCGATCCTGCTGGACATCGGCCTGGATCGCGCGGCCCTGACCCGCGCGATCTACGACACCCTCGACGCCAACGACATGCGCGACGGCGCGCATCTGCGCTTGATGGTGTCGCGCGGGGTGAAGCGCACACCGTATCAAGACCCGCGCGTCACCGTCGGCCCGGCGACGATCGTGATCATCCCCGAATTCAAGGTCGCCAAACCGGAAACGCTGGCGGCCGGGCTCAAACTGTTCACCGTGCATGTGCGTCGCGGCTATCCCGACGTGCAGGACCCGAAACTCAACAGCCACAGTAAGCTCAACTGCATCACCGCCTGCATCCAGGCGACGCAGGCCGGCGCCGACGAAGCACTGATGCTCGACCCGCACGGGTTCGTCGCCACTTGCAACTCCACGCATTTCTTCATCGTGCGTCGCGGCGAAGTGTGGACCTCGACCGGCGATTACTGCTTGGGCGGCATCACCCGCGCCAATGTGCTGCGCGCCTGCCGCGAAGCCGGGATTCCCTGCTTCGAGAAGAATTTCAGTCTGACCCAGGTGTATTCCGCCGACGAAGCGTTCACCACCGGCACGTTCGCGGGATTGGCGCCGGTGCGCGAGATCGACGGTCGTCGTATCGGCGGTGCGCACGGAGACGCCCTGCCCGGCCACGTCACCGCGCGTTTGCAGGCGCTGTATCGCGATCTGATCGCACGCGACGTGGCGTTCCGCGCGGGGATCCGTCTGGCATGAGCGCCGAAGCCGCCGCCGCGCCGTTGCGCATCGCGATGTGGAGCGGCCCGCGCAATATCTCCACCGCGATGATGCGCGCTTGGGAGAATCGCGACGATTGTGCGGTGAGCGACGAACC
>JADZBF010000357.1 GCA_020852215.1 Lysobacter sp.
AGGGTCGACATCCTGGGCCACTCCGGAAAGGACATGCGCGGCGCGGGCCGCGGGGGTTGCGAGGGATTCGCGAGCGTGCGAGGAAGATCGGCGGCGATCATGCGGCGGCCTCATGCTTCGGCGGCTCTCGCTTCGGCGGCGCCGGCGCGAAATAGCCGACCGCCGTGCACAACAAACCGTAAGCGATGAAGGAAATGATGCCGAAGATATTGCCCAGGTGACCGCGGTCCACCAGCAGCAGTTTCAGCAGTACCACCGCCATCAAGGCCGCGCCCGCGCCCCACAGCACGCGGTCGCCGCGACGCGAGCCGAAGATCCAACCGAGCACGCCGAGCACGCTCCACACCACCGTCAGCGCGGTTTGCACCTGGGTGTCGTCGAGCATCGAGATCGACCACGAGGTATCGGCCCAGTGATGCACCGCGCGCAGGGTCGCGAAGCTCACCCAGACGAAACTGACGATGGCGAACACGGGGACGTCGTAACGCGAGACCTCAGGTTTGGCGCCGCCGCGGTGCCGCCATGCGTACGACGCCAACAGCAACAAACCGGCGATCTGCAGCAATTCGACCGGATTGAGTACGGTCATCCACGGCAACGGCGCGCTTTCGCCCGGGAAGAACAGCGACAGCACCCATGCCGCCGCCGTGACCAGCGCGGCGGTCAGCGTCAGCGGCGTCCGATAGTCGGCAAAACCCGCCGACAACGGCGCGGCGAGCGCGCGCGGGCGCCGCCACAACAGTGCAGTGAACACGGTCAACGGCACGCCGATCGCGGCCATGCGCCAACCGTCGCCGAGATCGGCGAGGCGCGCGTGTTCGACCAAGAAGCAACCGATCGCCACCGTCCACGCCCACCACCAACCGCCGTGGGCGATGCCGCGAACGCCTTTGTGCGCATCGCGCAAACATGTCATCGCGCGCCAGCCCAGCGCGGCGTACACCGCCCACGCCACCCAACCCCAATCGGCGAACGGATGTCCGTGGCGCGCGCTTTGCCAGAACGAGACCGGGATCGCGAACACCAACGCCAGCGCCGCGGCGACGCCCAGCATCGACAAATCGCGCACGCGACGCCGGCCTTCCGCGGCCAACCAACCGCTGAAGATCGCGAACGACAACACCGCCGGCCAGCGATACGCGTACGGCACGTGGGTGTCGATTTCGTTGAAACCCGCGAACAGCCACCACACCAGCGCCCACAGCGTCAGCACGGCGACATTGCTGCGGTCGGTTTTTTGCCGGTAGCTGTAAGCGATGATGAAACCGGCGAGCGCGATCAACACCGCGCCCATGAACGCCGGGTTGGCGAACGGCGTCGGCATCGCGGCCCACACCCATTGGCCGGCGTCGTTCTCGACCAGTTGCGTCCCGTAGCGATGGAACCCGACGTAGTACGCGACCGCCGCCGCGACCTGCAGCAGCAGGCCGGAAATCTGCGGCAATTTGCGCTGTTGCCGCAGCCCCAGCCAGACCAGCGCCGCGCCTTCGAGCGCGAACACGCTGGCGCTGGCGCCCGCCGACAAGGCCAGCGGCACCGCCAACGTCGCGAAACCGACCGCGAGCACCGCGTAGGATTCGACCAACGGCCGCATCCGCGCCGCTCGGTGCAACACGCCGCCGAGCAAGGCGTAGATCGCGGCGAGGATCAGCGCCGAGAACGCCAACGGCATGCGATCGCCGCGCGCGAGGTAGTCGTGCAACAAGCCTGCCTGCAGCGCGAAGGCGATCAGCGGCGCGCCGAACACCAAGGTGCCGTCGACGCGATCGTGACGATCTTCGCCGCGACTGCGCGCGTAGAAGATCGGAATCAGCAAATACAAGCCGAAGAACAGCAGCAGGAACGGCTCGGTGGTGGCGAACTTCTTCGGATCGTAATCGAGCACGCCCCAGACGGTGCCGATGCCGAAGGTGAAGACGAAGCCGAGCAGATTGAGCAATCGCCACGCGCCTTGTCGACGCGATTGCGCCCAGGCGATGGCGAAGATGCCGAGATTCAGCACGGCGTAATACGAGAACAGCGCGACGTGATTGCCGCTGCCGGTCGACAACCAGATCGGCGCGAGGAAACCGGCGAGAATGCCGAACACCGCGAGCGCCAACGCGCGCTGCAGCACCGCCAACACGCCCAAACCCGCGACCAGGACGACGGTGATGCCGAACGCCGGGGCTGCCGGCATCAAGTGATACAGCTTGAACGCGGCGAAGGCCACCAACATCAACACGCCGATCGCGCCGCCCTGCAGCGAGAGCGCGAACGAACGCCGCTCTTCGCGCTGGCGCCATGCGAACACCAAGCCACCGATCGCCGCGGCGGCGATGGCAGCCAAGCGCACTTCGATCGGCACGCGCACCCAGCCTTGATCGCTGGCGTATTTCAGCAACGCCGCAACGCCGGCCAACAACACCATCACGCCGATCTTCACCGGCACGTTGCCTTCGGTGAACCAGCGTTTGATCAGACGCACCGCCGGCGCGAACGGATCGGGCGGCGGCGGGCGCGGCGCGGAGGCGCGAGGCGCTTGCGGAGGCGGCGCCTGCGGCGGCAGACCGGCCTCGCGGCGATCCTGCTCCACCGCCGCGGTGGCGCCGACCGACACCGCGCGCTCCCACGGCAACGGCGGCGGCGGAGCATCGGTATCGGCAGCCGAGATCGACTCGGCGGCGGCCTGCGTTTCGGGTTCCGGCGCGGTTGGGGCGACGAAGCCTGTCGCGAACGTCGCCTCGGACGGCGGCGACAGCGGCGACGACAGCGGCGCATCTGCGGCTTGTTGCGCCGCCGGTTCGGCGACGGAGGGTGTTTCCGCGCGACTGCGTACGGTGGCATCGGGCGCGGTGGCGGCGGCATGCGCGGCCTTCGAGAGCGCATGGGCCTGCGTGGCTTCCTGGGCCGCCCGGCGCGCCTCTTCGCGAACGACCTGTATCTCGTCTTCCAGCGCCGAGATGCGTTGTTTCGCCCCGCCGATCTTGACCAGCGCCACGACCAACAACACCGGGACGGCCAATAGGCACAACCCGATCAGTACCAAGACGCCTTCAATGCCGGCCATCAGTGTCCCCTGCCCGCGATCCGTTTTTCACGCGGAGCAGACTCGACGATGCCGGGGCGTTTTGCAACCGCATGCACCGAGGTCGGCGCCTGTGCGGCTCAAGGTATCGATTCGCGCTACCCGGGCAACGAGGCCGGCATGTCCGCCGAAACGACGAAAGCGCCCGAAGGCGCTTTCGCATGGGTCCCGTATATCCGACCGATCAGCCGGCGACCACCCGGACCATTTCAAGGCATTTGTTCGAAGAGCCCCACTCGTTGTCGTACCACGCCACCAGCTTGACGAAGGTGGTGTCGAGCGCGATGCCGGCATCGGCGTCGAACACCGAGGTGCGCGTTTCGCCGACGAAATCGGTAGCGACGACTTTGTCTTCGGTGTAGCCGAGCACGCCCTTGAGCGCGCCTTCCGACTGCGCCTTCATTTCCGCGCAGATCTCGGCGTAGGTCGCGGGCTTGTCGAGTTCGCAGGTCAAGTCGACCACCGACACGTCGGAGGTCGGCACGCGGAACGACATGCCGGTGAGTTTCTTGTTGAGTTCCGGAATCACCACGCCGACG
>JADZBF010000358.1 GCA_020852215.1 Lysobacter sp.
CGTGCGGCGATGCGGAACGGGCGGGGTCAATTGCAGCCCGGCGGTTTCAGCATCGGGTTATTGGTGTTGGAGCGGCACGAGACCGAAATATCGCCGCGTTCGCCCTGCGCGACGTACATCGCGGTGGCGTTCGCCCACTCGCTGCCGGCCGGCCCGAAGCGCACCGCGTAGGCGCAACGGAACGGATCGGCCGAGAACAGCGAAAGTTCGAAACGGCCGCTCAATTCCGGCGATTGCACCATCGCCGATTCGAATTCGAATTCCTGCGGGCATTGACCTTGCTGCAGCGCTGCGCTGCCCATCGCTTTGGCCAACAACGCGCGCACGCGGATATCGTCTTCGGCCAGTTGCTGGGCGTCGTAGACGGTTTGCGCCGCCGGCGGACCGACGGTCGGCGCGCGATTGGCGTTCGCGGCCGCATCGGCGGCGGCTTGCTGGGCTCGTTTGGTGCGATCGACGTAATCCTTGTAGGCCGGCAGCGCGATCGCCGCGAGAATGGCGATCAGCACCACGCCGACCACGCCGATGGCGATGACCGCGATCAAACAACCGGACATGCCGGATTTCGCGGGCGGCGCCTGCTGCGGGGCGCTCGGCCACGGCGTGCCGCTTTTGCTGTCGTTGCGCGCGAAACGCTCGTCGTCGACTTCGACGATGCTCAACGGTTGCCCGTGCGGCACCGGCGGCGGCAGGGCGTCGTCGGGCTTGATGCCGATCAAGCCCAACTCGTCGATCAAACGATCGGCCGGTTGCCATTCGCGCATGCCCTCGCGCCAGACCAGCGTGTCCAGCGCCATCCGGCGTTCGCGGTAATGCTGCTGGAGTTCTTCGACGCGCAGAGGACCGATGCGGCCTTGCCCCGGGCTGTGGTAGTACCAAATTTGCATCGTGACCCCCGTCCGACGCGCGCCCGATGGTGCGAGGCGTCGCGCGTCATGCGGAGCCGCGTCTCCGCCCGCTGCCGACGCAGCGTCGGCAGTGCGCGCAGGCTAGCAAACTCTCGACGCGACGTCGCCCGCCTGCGCGGCGATACGCCTGTTTTCGGGGCGAAAGGTCGGCATTCGCCGATCGGCGCGCGGTGGGGATCGTGGCGCGAAGCGCGTGCGCTCAGTGCACGTAGTCGCCGTCGTCCTCGAACATCTGCGTTTCCATCCAGGCGTAGGCGGCTTCCGAACCGGGCTGATTGAACAGCACCATCAGCACCACCCACTTCAGATCGTCCAGGTCCAACTCGTCCTGATCCAGGGCCATCGCGCGATCGAGCACCAGTTCGCGCTGATCGGCGTCGAGGATGCCGTGCTGTTCGAGAAACCGCAGAAACCCGCGGCAATCGACGTCGAGCTTGTCCAGCTCCGGACCGAAATAGATGCGGGTGGGGCCGTTCGCGCGCGGCGCGGTGGGGCCGGGGCGTCGCGCCGCCAAGCCGTCCAGCCAGTCGAAGGCCTTGTTGATTTCCGACGGACTGAAACCCGCTTGCAGCAGGCTGTTCTGCAGCGAGTCGCGATCCCGCGCCAAGTCCGAATCGTCGGCGATGTAGTGTTCGAACAAGTAGAGCAGAACGTCGAGGATGCTTTCTTTCATGTCCCCTGACTTGCGCCGAAAGCGCGGTGAGGATGAGGCGGTGGCGTGAAGGCTCGTGACCGAAGACTCCCCGCGATCACCCCGACCGACGGCAGTAGCGGCCGTGATCGGCGACGACGCGTCCTTGCAGCTCCATCACGAGCAGCATGGAGGACAGCGTGGCGGGCGTCAATCCGGTGCGCTCCGCCAGCCGATCCATATCGGTGGGGTCGTGACCCAACGCCTGCCACAACCTGTGGTAGGCGGGGTCGTCCGGAAAAGAGGCTGGGAGACGCGCCGCATCGCGGTCTTTCGCGGGGTCCGCGGGGAGCGATGCCGCTGAGATGGGGCCGGCGGGGTGCCGGCGCAAGTGTTCGCCGAGGGTGGCGGCCCACGGACCGAGCGCGGCGATGGCTTCGTCGGCGGATTCGATCAGCGCCGCGCCGTCGCGGATCAGCCGATGGCAGCCGCGGGCCATCGGGTTATGGATCGAGCCCGGAATCGCGAACACCTCGCGCCCGGCTTCGGCCGCCAGACGCGCGGTGATCAGCGCGCCGGAGCGATGGGCGGCTTCGACCACCAGCGTGCCCAGCGCGAGTCCGGCGATGATGCGGTTACGGCTGGGGAAATGCTCGCGCAGGGCCTCGGTGCCGGGCGGGTGTTCGCTGACCACCACGCCCTGCGCCGCGATCTTCGCCAGCAACGGCGCATGCGTTTTGGGATACGGCACATCGGGACCGGTGCCGAGCACGGCGACCGTGACCCCGCCCGCCTCCAGCGCCGCCTCGTGCGCGGCGCGGTCCACGCCGGCCGCCAGACCGCTGATCACCGACAGCCCCGAACGTGCGATCTCCAGCGCGAAGCGCTGCGCGTTGTCGCGCCCGCCGGCGCTGGGGTTGCGGCTGCCGACCACAGCCACGCCCGGATGCCACAGTCGTCCGACCTCGCCGGCCACGAACAGCGCCAGCGGCGGACTGGCGATGCGGCGCAGCAGCGCCGGGTAATCCGGGTCGTGCCAGCCGATCAGGCGATGTCCCGGCGCGGACAGCCAATCGCGACTGCGTGCGAGCGCGGGCAGCGCGTCGTCGTGGTGCAGGGCGTGGATCTGCAGCCGGTCGAGGCCGCATTCGCGCCAGCGCACCGGGCCGGCGTCCAATGCCCCGGCAGGGCCGCCGAAAGCCAACAGCAACGCGCGTCGAGGCGCCGCGGCGCCGCCGCAGAGCGCCAAACGCAACATGGCGTCGGTGTCGCGTCCTGCGTTGTCCGAAGGCGTGGGTGCGCCCGTCGGCGCGGGTTCGGAAGAGGTCGTGTCCATGCCGATACCGTAGGCCGGACACGACGACGGCGCCCTCAGGCGCCGCCGTGAATCGCTGTAGGAAAACTCCGAAACGCCGGATCGCCGGGTTTCCGCGTCGGCGCTATCGCCGATCGTGTTGCCGCTCGTATCGCCGGCCGTTCACTTCGTATCGGGGTGCTTGGCGCGATAACCGATCATCGTGGGCTTGGCGCTTTCCATCACCAGCGCATAGCTCACTTTGTCGAAGGTGCGGAACACCATGGCGTGCGAAGCGTATTCGTCGGGCAAACGCGTACGCGCGCCGTGGGAGACGGTTTCCTCGCCGCGATGCGGGCCGTAGGCCACGCGATCGACTTCGTTGCTGCCCTGGCGCCACAGCGACACCACCGTGCCGTTGTCGATGCCGTCGAGGCTGCCGGCCGAGATCGCCACCACCTCATGGGTGCCGGCGCTCAATTCCGAGCTGGCCACCGCCAACACGCGGGCCTTGTTCGCGTCGAGCGGCTGCTTCGGCGGGTGCGGGAAGAACTGCAGGTCGTACGGCTGAACATCCGCCGGAATCAGGCGGTCGCCGACGCGGGCTTCGGTGTTGGGGTCGTCCAACATGATCGTCGACGCTTCGACATCGCCTTCCGGCAATTTGACGAGGTTGCCGGCGTTCACGCGCAGCAGTTCGTGGCCGAGCACTTCGCCGTTCAGTTCGGTCCCGGCCGTTTCGCTCCACGGCAGGCCGAACAGGCGAATGCCGCTACCGCGGTAGTCGTAATCGTGGCGAAGCGGCATATCGAAATGATGCGGGCCGCGCTCGCCCATCCGCACGTAGCGGGTGGTCGGACGCACCACTGCGAAACGTTGGCCGACTTGCGCGCTGTCCAAGCCTTTGACGTAGACCTTCTGACCGGCGGTGCCGCGGGTGTAATCCTCTTCGATGCCCACCACGTACGGCAGGTCCTTGAAGCGGTCCACCACGCGCATGTCTTTCAGATACGGCTCGATTTCCGCCAGCGACACCGCGCCGATCGGCGCGTCGATGCGCGGGCCGGGCGTGACGCCGATACGATCGAGATACGCCAAGCTGATAACATCGCCCGGATAGATCAAATGCGGGTTCTTGATCTGCGGGTTGGCCTGCCAGATTTCCGGCCACAACCACGGCCGGCGAAGGAACTTGCCGGCGATGTCCCACAGGGTGTCGCCGCGCTTCACCACGTAGGTGTCGGGGTGGTCTCCCCGGTACTCCTGGGCGACGACGTAAGTGCCCGCCGTCAGCAGCGCGACGACGGACGCCGTGCGCAGCCCATGAGAAAAGCGCTTAAGGATGCTGGCCATCTACTTGCTCCCCTTGGGAATTTCCCCAACACAACGTCCGCACTATAGCCCAGAAAACCCGGCTCTTGGCAAGTCCGGAGGCGGTACAATGCCCCGTTCCGCGACCCATAGCCCGCACCCACGCCGCAAACATGACGCTGCTCACGATTCTCGAATTCCCCGATCCCAGGCTTCGGACCAAGGCCCAGCCGGTCGATCCGGCCCGGATCGCCGACCCGGACTTCCAAACCCGGCTCGACGATATGTTCCAGACCATGTACGAGGCCCCGGGCATCGGCCTGGCCGCCAGCCAGGTGGACGACCACCGCCGTTTCATGGTCATCGACACCAGCGAAGAGAAGAACCAGCCGCTGGTGTTCATCAACCCCGAGATCGTGAAAGCCGACGGCCATCAGGTGTACCAGGAGGGCTGCCTGTCGGTCCCCGGCATCTTCGCCGACGTCACCCGCGCCGACACCATCACCGTGAAGGCCTACGGCCGCGACGGCCAGGCGTTCGAGCTGGACGCCGACGGTCTGCTGGCGATCTGCATCCAGCACGAGATGGATCACCTGGAAGGCAAGCTGTTCGTCGATTATCTGTCCGCGCTCAAGCGCGAGATGGTGCGCAAGAAGTTGGAGAAGGCGCGAAGGAATAGTGCCGCCTGATCCGGCGTGATTCATGCGCCCCTCTCCCCGCATGCGGGGAGA
>JADZBF010000359.1 GCA_020852215.1 Lysobacter sp.
GCGCTGGGCGACGGCTCGCCGCTGTTCGAGGAAGGCCGCGCCGAGCTGCGCGAAGTGTTGCGCCAGTTGCGCGCGTTGGGCGTGGCCGACAATCGTTTCGCGCTGAATCTGTCGATCGCGCGTGGCTTGGATTACTACACCGGTATCGTCTACGAAACCACGCTGAACGCGCATCCGGAGATCGGCTCGATCTGTTCCGGTGGCCGTTATGAGAATCTCGCCAGCCACTACACGAAATCGAAATTGCCGGGCGTCGGCATCTCGATCGGCTTGACACGTTTGTTCTGGCAATTGCGCGAAGCGGGGCTCGTCGGTACCGCCGACAGTTCGGTCGATGTGCTGGTCTCGTTGATGGACGACGGCGGCCTCGAAAGCGCCCTGGCGCTGTCCCAGCGGCTGCGCGCGGCGGGTTTGAACGTCGAAACCCAGCTCGAACCGCGCAAGCTGAAGAAACAGCTCGAATACGCCAACCGTGCCGGCATCCGTTTTATGGTGATTCGCGGCGAAGACGAAGCCGCGCGCGGCGTGGTGGCGGTGAAGGATCTGCGTCGAGGCGAGCAGTTCGAAGTCGCCGAGGCCGAGGTTGGTCGCGCGCTGCTGGTCGAGCGCGAACAATGGCGCGCGTTGCCGCGCGCCGGAGCGTCGGAGTGAAACCGATTCGCCTCGACGGCCGTTCCCTCAGCCGCACGCAGTTGGTCGAAGTGGCCTACGGCGCGCAGGTCATGCTCGACGAAGGCGCGCTGCGCAACGTCGCGCACGCCGCTGCGTTCCTCGCCGAACAGGCGCGCCGCGAAGAACCCATTTACGGCGTGTCCACCGGCTTCGGCAGCAACGCCGACAAGCTGCTCGGCGCGCATCCCTTGCGCGACGAATTGCCCGGCGCCGTGCCGTCCGGGCGTTCGCTGCATGCGGAGCTGCAGCGCAACCTCATCATCTCGCATGCCGTCTGCGTCGGCGAGCCGTTCTCCGCCGACGTGGTGCGCGCGATGCTCTGCATCCGCATCAACACGCTGTTGCGCGGGCATTCCGGCGTGCGCAAGGAAACGTTGCAAGCGCTCACCGCGATGCTCAACGCGGGCGTGGTGCCGGTGGTGCCGCAGCTCGGTTCGGTGGGCGCTTCCGGCGATTTGGCGCCGCTGTCGCATTTGGCCATCGTATTGCTGGGCGGCGGCGAAGCCTTCTACGACGGCGAGCGCGTGCCCGGCGGCGAAGCGCTGCGCCGCGCGGGGCTTGCGCCGATCGAGTTGTCGTACAAAGAAGGTCTCGCGCTGAACAACGGCACCGCGCAGATGCTTGCCTGCGGCGTGTTGGCGCTGCAGCGCCTGGAAGAATTGCTCGATACCGCTGACCTGGCCGCCGCGATGACCATCGACGCCTTCGCCGGCCGTCTCGGCGCGTTCGCCGAAGAAGTGCATGCGCTGCGTCCGCATCCGGGGCAAGTGACCTCCGCCGCGAATCTGCGCGGTCTGCTCGCCGGCTCCACGCTCAGCGATATTCCGTATCACCTCGTGCCGAAATTCCGACCGTGGCTGCCGAAAAGTTGGGACGACGCGGCCTCGCGCGCGCTCAGCTTCGACATCGGTTGGGATTGGGTGCCGAGCGATCAACGCCACGGTCGCGAAAAATTCTATCGTCGCTTCAAACCCTTCCGCGGCGGCAAAAAACATCAGCCGCAGGACAGTTATTCCTTACGCTGCATTCCACAGGTCCACGGCGCGGTGCGCGATGCGGTGGCGCAGGCCAAGCGCGTGTTCGAAATCGAACTCAACGCCGTGACCGACAACCCGCTGGTATTTCCGGACGCGCGCGCCCGTCACGTCGAAGAACAAGTAATCTCCGCCGGGCATTTTCACGGCATGCCGCTGGCGCTGGCGATGAGTTACGTGAAAGCCGCGATTCCGGTGCTGGCGTCGATCAGCGAGCGGCGCTTGAACAAGCTGGTCGATCCCGCGACCAACGACGGCTTGCCGCCGTTTTTGATCGGTAATGAAGATGCGACCGAATCCGGTTTCATGATCGTGCAATACACCGCTGCGGCCATCGTCAACGATCTTGCGACGCGCGCGCATCCGGCATCGGTGTATTCGATTCCGACCAGCGCCAATGCCGAAGACCACGTGTCGATGGGCGCCAACGAAGCGCGGCACGTGTTGTCGATGACCGAGGATCTGCGCAAGGTGATCGGCCTGGAATTGATGACCGCCGCGCAGGCGCTGGATTTGCGTCGCGACATGATCAATGCCGCGCGCGATTTGGCCGATCGCGCCGACGCGGAAGCCTTCGCCGCGAAAGTGCAGGGCGGGCCGCTGCCGGAAGCGCCGGAACGCGCGGCGTTTATCGCCGAAGTGGAAGCCTTGCGCGCGGAATTGTCCGCCGCCGAGCCGTTCCATCCGGGCAAAGCCGTCGCCGCCGCGCATGCCGCGATCCGCGAACGCGTGCCGTTTCTGCCGCGCGACCGCGCCTTGGATATCGACCTCGCCGCGATGATGGCGCTGATGCGGGACGGCGCGGTGCTGGCGGCGGCGCATGCGATCGAGGGTTGATGCGTCGCGTGCGGAGCGATCGTTCGATCGGCATCGCACATGCTGCGAACGATGTCCTGTTCTGCGCCAGAACTCGTTCGGACGGATCGAACCGAATCGAATCGATTCGTTACCGTTTCCGAGCCGTCATCCCGGCGAACGCCCACTGCTGTCCGGAATAATTTCAAGCAAACAGCACCCCCTGCCGTTCGGCGAATATTCGTATTCGCTCGCGGCTGCGTTGGTAGTGACTTGCTTCTCTCGTTTCGCGCTGGA
>JADZBF010000360.1 GCA_020852215.1 Lysobacter sp.
GCCGCCGCGCCCGCCGCAGCGATGCCGGCCGTTTCGTCGTTTTCCGAGCCGGTCGACACCGGCTTCCGCTGCGACGGGCGCACCCACTGCTCGCACATGACCTCCTGCGCCGAGGCCCGCTATTTCCTCAACAACTGCCCCAACGTTCAGATGGACGGCAACGGCGATGGCGAGCCTTGCGAGAAGCAGTGGTGCAATTGAGGCACGTCCGCGCGATCCAAAGGTTCCGCGCGGCAGTGATATTGCGCGCGCGGGCCGAGCGCGCAAACGCTTAATCCGGCACGAGCGCGTTCGGCCATCCGCCGCGCTCGCGACCCTCGAACCACGCCTCGACGGCGTTGCTCGAACTTTCCTCGAAGGCCAGCCCCCGCGATCGGCTAAAATCCACGGTTTCCACGCATCGAGCACATTCCCATGCAACTCTCCGACGTTCGCGCCATCGTCACCGGCGGCGTTTCCGGTCTGGGCTTCGCTACCGCCAAGCGCCTGGTCGCAGGCGGCGGCAAAGTGGCGCTGTTCGACGTCAACGACGAGAAAGGCGCGGCCGCCGTGGGCGAACTGGGCGAGGCCAATGCCCGCTATTTCCGCACCGACGTCACCGACGAAGCGGGCGTGGATGCGAACGTCGCCGCTGCCGCTGAATTTCTGGGTGGCCTGAACGTCGCGATCAACTGCGCGGGCATCCTCGGCGCCGGCCGCGTGCTGGGCAAAGACGGCCCGATGCCCTTATCGCAATTCCAAACCACGGTGATGGTGAACTTGATCGGCAGCTTCAACGTCGCCAAGGCCGCGGCCGCGCGCATGCAGCACAACGCGCCGAACGACGAAGGCGAGCGCGGCGTGATCGTCAACACCGCCTCGGTCGCGGCGTACGAAGGTCAGATCGGCCAAGCGGCGTATTCGGCCAGCAAGGGCGGCGTGGTCGGCATGACCTTGCCGATGGCGCGCGAATTCGCGCGTTTCGGCATCCGCGTCATGACCGTCGCGCCCGGTATTTTCTGGACGCCGATGGTGGACGGCATGCCCGAAGCGGTGCAGCAATCGCTGGCGGCGTCGATCCCCTTCCCCTCGCGTCTGGGCTGGCCGGAGGAATTCGCCGACCTCGTCGGCTACATCCTCGGCAACGTGTACCTCAACGGCGAAACCATCCGCCTCGACGGCGCGACGCGGTTGGCGCCGAAGTAACCACCTCTCTATCCCTCACTCGCTCTTCCCTCTCCCGCAAGCGGAAAAAAGATCGCCCCTCACCCTCGCTCGCTGCGCTCGCTCTTCCCTCTCCCCGCATGCGGGGAGAGGGTGCCCGACAGGGCGGGTGAGGGGAGTGCACTCGCGAATTTCAACAATAGAGCCTCGAATGAAAGCCTACGACATCAAAAAAGGTAACGTCGTCGAACACAACGGCGGTGCGTATCAAATCCGCGATATCGAACGCAGTTCGCCGCAGGGTCGCGGCGGCAACGTGAAATATCGCTTCACGATGTACAGTGTGCCCGGCGGCAATAAACTCGACCTCAGCGTCGGCGCCGAGGACGATTTGAAGGAAGTCGATCTCGCGCGGCGTCAAGCGACGTACTCGTACAAGGACGGCGATGCGTTCGTCTTCCTCGACGACGAGGACTTCACGCCGTACATGCTGGATGCCGATGTGGTCGGCGACGACGCAGGCTATATCTGCGACGGTCTCACCGGCTGTTACGTGCAGATCATCGACGACGCGCCGGTCGGCCTGCAGTTGCCGCAAAGCGTGGCGTTGGAAGTGGTCGACACGCCGCCGGAACTCAAGGGCGGCACCGCGACCAAGCGCCCCAAACCCGCCAAGCTCAACACCGGCCTCGAAATTCAGGTGCCGGAGTACATCGGCAACGGCGAAAAAGTCTGGGTGAACACGGTCACCGGCGAATTCGCCGGCCGCGCGGACTGAACGAATGAAGATCGCACTCACGACGACACTGTGGCGCGCATCGCTCGCATGCGCGCTGCTGTCCTGCGCCCTGTGCGCAGCGGCCGAGAATCCATTTTCGAACTTCGACGACCCGCGCCCCGAAGGTCGGCTGAGCCTGCGCGAACGTTCGCACTGCGAAGTGCCGGACGATCCGCAAGCGCGTTGGTGCGACTACCCGCACGAAATTCGCGCATTCACCGAACGACGCGAAACCTGCGACCACTTCCGCGGCGAATCCTGGCCCGATGGCGACGAACCTTGGGCGATCGAGCGTCGCGAACAATTGATCAAAGGCATGCGCGACGGCTGCACCGGCAGCGACGCCGAACTCGTGCGACTGCGCACGAAATATCGCGACGACGCCGAGCTGGCTAAATTGCTGAGCGCATTCGAGAGCGATATCGAACCGTAAGTCGTATTGGCGGCGGCGGATTCGAAGCGCTCGACTGTAAAACACCCAGAAAACTCACCTGTGGGAGGCCCGGAAGGGCCGATCACAACCCCCAAGAAACTCGATTGTGGGAGGCCCGGAAGGGCCGAACTACGAAGCGGGACGCTCAACAGCCGCAGGCGCGGCATCCTTTCCAAGGCGCTTTCATCCCTATCGCGGGCCGGCC
>JADZBF010000361.1 GCA_020852215.1 Lysobacter sp.
GCGTGTCGGTCGCGGTGCGCGAATGTCGTCATGCCAGCGCGGTGCTGGATCAGATCGTCGAGCGCGACGGACAACGCCTGGTCGAAGCGGAGGTGCGGATCGCGGCGCTGGGCGCCGGCGATTTCAAACCCAAGCCCATTCCGCCGGTGTTGTCGGCCCTGTTTCGGTCGATGGCGAACACGGACGATGCTGCGGACGACAGCGGCCTTCGCTGAGAAAGCTCTGAACCTTTCGCGGGTCGCGTGCGCCACGAAACCCGCATCCCACTCACAATAGCCTCGTGTTTATCCGGAGTACGTGTCGATGAGTCCATTCCCGATCGCGCTGCAGGCCGCCGCTGGCGCCCTGAACGAAGGCGCGGCGACCACGGTCGTGGAGACCGGAGCAGGCATCAATTACCTGCAGTTGATCCTCGATGCCAGCATCCCGGTACAACTGGTGATGGCGCTGCTGCTGCTGGCGTCGCTGGCCTCGTGGTTCATCATTTTCAGCAAGAAACGCATTCTGGATCGCGCCCAGCGCGAGTCCGACGGTTTCGAGGAGCGCTTCTGGTCCGGCGCGGATCTCGGCCGGCTCTACACCGAAGTGGCCGCGCGCAAGCAGCAGATCGGCGGCATGGAGGCGATCTTCGAAGCGGGTTTGCGCGAATTCAACCGCGTACGCCAGCGTCGCGGCATGGACGCGCGCTCGCAGCTCGAAGGCGCGCAGCGCGCGATGCGCGCCACCGCGTCGCGCGAACTCGACAGCCTCGAACACAACTTGGAATTTCTCGCCAACGTCGGTTCGATCAGCCCCTACGTCGGCCTGTTCGGCACCGTACTCGGCATCATGATGTCGTTCCACGGGCTGGCGAAGATGCAGGAAGCCACCATCGCCACGGTCGCGCCGGGCATTTCCGAGGCCTTGCTGGCGACCGCGATGGGCTTGTTCGCCGCGATCCCGGCGGTGTGGGCCTACAACCGTTTCGCCACGCGGGTCGAACGCATCGGCAACCGCTACGACACCTTTACCGAGGAGTTTTCCTCGATCCTGCAGCGGCAGGCGCACGTCGACGATCACGCGTGATGCGTCTTCGCGCCCTCCGCGCATGCGATCCGCTCACCCGCATCGCGACCCAGCATAGCGACCCCATTCCCGCCGGACGAACGTTGAGTCCGGTTCTCGTCAGCGGACTGTCGAAAACAGCCTGCTGACGCCGCCAGGCATGGCAACAACTTGTTAGAGACCGTCATGGCCACTTCCATCGCCCGCCGCAGCCGCAGCCGTAAACGCAAGGCGCTCAAAGCCGAGATCAACGTCGTGCCTTACATCGACGTGATGCTGGTGCTGCTGATCATCTTCATGGTGACCGCGCCGCTGCTGAATCTCGGCACCGACATCGATTTGCCGAAATCGCGGGCGAAATCGCTGGAAACGCCGAAAGACCCGATCGTCGTCAGCATCTACGCCGACGGTCGCTACGCCTTGATGCTCGATCGCGGCAAGAACCGCAGCCTGAGCGCGAAGGATCTGGTCGCCGAACTGGGTGCGATCCAACGCCAGAACCCCGACGCGACCGTGTTGGTCAACGGCGCGCGCGACGCCCGCTACCAAACCATCATGGCCGGCATCGATCTGATCAAGGACGCCGGCATCGGCAAGGTGAGTCTGGTGAGCCTGCCCGCGGAAGGTCGCTGATGCGCGAAACCGGCGCCGACACCACCTACGCCATCGCCCTCGCGCTGCTGCTGCACGCGATGCTGCTGGCGTTTTTCCTGGTGGCGGCCTTGTGGCCGGGCCAGGAGTCGGCATCGGCGGGCGAACCGATCCAAGCCGATGTGGTGAACCTCAACGCCTTGTCGGCCAGCATGCGCAGCGCGCTGCAGCGCCCGCCCGAACCGCTGGCCGAAGCGATTGAAACGCCGCAGGAGGAGGCGCCGCCGACCGAGGAACTTCCCGACGCTTTGGAAGAGCCCGTCGTCGAAGAAACGCCGCCCGAGCAGCAATTGCAGCCGCAGGAGCAGGTGCCCGATCCCGACGAAACGCAGCAGGAGGAGGTCGCGCCCGATGCGCCGTCCGACGCCGCCGCCGAGAAGGAGCAAGAGGCCAAGCGCATGCAGGGCCAGCGCGATCTGACCGAGAATCGCGAGACCCAGGAAGAGATCGAGCAGAAGCGACTGAGCGAGATGGAGCGCCAGCGGCAACAGCAGTTGGCCGATATTCGTCGCCAGCGCGCCGAAGCCGGACGTCAGGCGGCGTTGTCGGAAGAACGTCTGCGGCAATTGGCCGATCGCCGCGCGCAGCAGGCGTCCGATGCCGCCGCGGGCGCGCCGCCGGCCGGCAATCGCGGCAGCGAAACCGACCCCAACGCGGCCTACGCGAAAGCCATCGCCGACGCGATTCGGCGCAATTGGGTGCGCCCGGACAACGTCCTGCCGAGTCAGCGCTGCCGCATCGTGATCCGCCAATTGCCCGGCGGCGAGGTGATCGATGCGCAGGTGGATTCGAGTTGCCCCTACGACGAACTTGGCAAGCGTTCGGTCGAAGCGGCGGTGCTCAAGGCGCAGCCGCTGCCGTATGCGGGCTTCGAAAAGTCGTTTCAGCGGACGCTGATCCTCAATTTTCAGGCCGAAGATCGGTGACGCACCGACTTTTCGCCCGTTTTCGTGTAAGAGTTTCATTAAGATCAAAAGCTTGCGGGTCTATTCCCGCCGCAAGTCCGTCCCCGTTCATCTTTGCGGGCACGTTCCCGGCGAAGCTTAGCCCTCCCGCGAGTTCGCCTCGGATGTCGCCCGCGCCATTTCTGCTTCCGGATACTCGATGACCGCTTTCCGTTTCTTCGTGACCCGCACGCCCTCCATCCACGCGCTCGCCCGCCGCTCGGCGGCTCAGGCGTTCGTCGCGCTGGTGTTCGGTCTGTTCGCCTTCGCCGCCGCCGCGCAGCAGAAGGGCTTGGAGATCGACATCATCGGCGGCAACGCTTCGGCGCTGCCGATCGCGGTGGTGCCGATGCCTTACGAGGGCAACGCGACCGCGCCGACGACCGATGTCGCCGAGGTGATCCGCAACGATCTCGCGCGTTCGGGCCAATTCAATGCGCTGCCCGAACGCGATATGGCGCAGCGGCCGGTTCGCGGCGCCGATATCCAGTACGACTTCTGGCGTCGTCTGCGCCAGGATTTCATCGTCGTCGGTCGCGTCGTCGATACCGCCGACGGCGGCTATCGCATCGAATACGAATTGTTCGATGCCGCCAAACAGGAACGCCTGCTGGGGTTCACCATGCCCACGCGCGCGAACGCGATGCGCGAGGTCGCGCATCAGATCGCCGATGCCATCTACGAAAAGATTCTCGGCGTGCGCGGCGCGTTCTGGACGCGCATCGCCTACGTGGTGCAGACCGGGCTGGGCAAGAACGCGCGCTATGCGCTGATGGTGGCCGATGCCGACGGCTACAACCCGCAGACGATCGTGCGTTCCGATAAGCCGTTGCTGTCGCCGGCCTGGAGCCCTGACGGGCGCAAACTGGCCTACGTCAGTTTCGAGCGCGGCAATTCCTCGATCGTGGTGCAGGATTTGGCCACCGGCGCGCGCGAAACCGTCGCCGGTTTCAAGGGCATCAACGGCGCACCGAATTTCTCGCCCGACGGCCGCAAATTGGCGATGGCCTTGTCCAAGAGCGGCAACCCGGAAATCTACGTGATGGATCTGGCCAGCCGCGCGCTGACCCAGCTCACGAATCAATTCGGTATCGATACCGAGCCGGTGTGGAGCGCCGACGGCGGCAGCCTGTATTTCACCTCCGACCGCGGCGGTCGCCCGCAGATTTATCAAGTACCCGCCGGTGGCGGCAGCGCCACGCGGGTGACGTTCCAGGGCAGTTACAACGCCAAGGTCACAGTGTCGTCGGACGGCAAAAAGCTGGCCGTGGCGCAGGGCGGCGGCAACGTGTACCGTATCGCGATGCTCGATCGCAGCCTGGGGTCGCCGCGCTGGTCCATGTTGTCGCCGGGTTCGCTCGACGAATCGCCCAGCTTCGCGCCGAACGCCAGCATGGTGCTGTACGCCGCGCGCGAAGGCGGTCGCGGTGTGCTGTACGCGGTGTCGGCCGACGCCCGCGTTCGCCAACGCTTGGTCGTCGCCGGTGGCGATGTGCGCGAACCGGCCTGGGGCCCGTTCCGCCCGCGTTGACGCGCACCGCCGCCCTCCTTAATCCGAATTCGATCCCAATCCGCCTCCCACCCAGTCCCCCGCGAGAAGACGAGACTCCCGATGAATACGACGACGCGAGTGATTCTGACCGTGCTGCTGTGCGCCGCCGCAGCCGCCTGTACCAAGAAGGTCAAGGACAACACGCCGCAGGACAGCGGAACCGACGTGAACACCAGCGGCACGACCACGCCCAACAGCGGCGGCGGCACGCCGTACGACAGCGGCCCGGCCCGCACCGGCGCTTACGCGCCGGGCGATCTGGATACCGACGCCTGCCTGCGTCAGCGCGTGGTCTATTTCGATTTCGACCAGGATGCGCTGAAGCCGGAATTCCAGAACATCGTCGCCTGTCACGCGAAATATCTGCGCGACCGCCCGAGCGCGCGGATGACGCTGGAAGGCAATGCCGACGAACGCGGCAGCCGCGAATACAACGTCGGCCTCGGCGAGCGTCGCGGCAATGCGGTGTCCTCCGCGGTGCAGGCCAACGGTGCGTCCGGCGGCCCGATCACCGTGGTCAGCTACGGCGAAGAACGTCCGACCTGCACCGAATCCAGCGAAGACTGCTGGGGTCAGAACCGCCGCGTCGAGATCGTCTACACCGCCAAGTAATCCCACGGGCGGCGCCGGAATCCGGCGTCGCCCGTTTTCCACGCGCCTTCCGCTCTGCGCATCGCGGCGCGATCGTACGAGTCGTCGAGGCGCATCGCGCTTCTGCCGCGACGATGCGCAGACCATGGCCGCCGCGCCGCCCACGACACACTCCACAGCATCGACAGCAGGTTCTCGCGATGTTCCCACGCGTTTCGCTCGTGCGTCTTCCGATCATCGCTCTTCTCGCCGCCGCCTTCGTCGCGACGCCCGTCTCCGCGCAAAGGCTCAGCACCAACGACCGTCTCGCCGCGCTGGAGCAGCAACTCGCGGCCAGTTACAGCGGCAACATCGACTTGCTGAACCAAATCACCCAACTGCGTACCGAACTGCAGTCGTTGCGTTCGCAGATCGAAGATCTGCAGCAGCGGATCGAGCAGCAAAAACAGTTGGGCCGTACCCAGTATCTCGATCTCGACGGCCGTTTGAACCGGCTCGAAGCCGGCGAAACGCCGCTCGCCAACGGCGTTCCCGCATCGGCCAACGCGACAGCGACGGCCACGACGCCCACGACCGCCACGCCGTCTGTTACGGCCACCACGGCCGCCATCGCCAAGCCGGTACCGACCGCGCCCGCCGTCGCCACGCCGGCCGCGAATGTCCCGATTCCGCAAGACACGCCGCCGCGTATCTACGGCGATGCCGCCGCGAACCGCGGCGGCGACGAACGCGGCGCATACAACACCGCGTTCGATGCGCTCAAAGGCGGCCGCTACGCCGATTCGGCGCGCCTGTTCCAAAGTTTCCTCGGCGCTTATCCGAACGGCAGCTACGCGCCGAACGCCTATTACTGGTTGGGCGAGAGCTATTACGTCACCCAGAACTACGCGCTGGCGCAGGAGCAATTCCAAACGCTGCTCGCGCGCTATCCCACGCACGACAAAGCAGCGGGTGCGATGCTGAAAATCGGCTTGGCGCAGTACGGCTTGCGTCAGCTCGACGCCGCCGAAGCCACGCTCGCGCAGGTGATCGCGCGCTACCCCGGCACCGAAGCGGCGCGCACCGCCGACGATCGTTTGCGCGCGATCCAGCTCTCGCGCGTCCGCTGATCCCGTTTTGTGGGAATGGCGTCAGCCCCGCGGCGCCGTCATTCGGCGAGCCGTCGCGGCCTACGCCGCCGCTGCGGGTAAAATGCGGGCATGAGTATCGATGCCGCCCCCAGCACCGAATCCGCGCCTGCGGCGACCGCTGCCGCGGATCGCCTGAAAATCGCCGAAATCTTCCTTTCGCTGCAGGGCGAGGCGCGCGATGCCGGTTGGCCCACCGTGTTCGTGCGCCTCACCGGCTGCCCGCTGCGATGCCAGTATTGCGATACCGCCTATGCGTTCTACGGCGGGGAATGGCGCGAGATCGACGACATTCTCGACGAGGTCGCGCGTCACGGCGTACGCCATGTCTGCGTGACCGGCGGCGAACCGCTGGCGCAAAAACGATGTCTCGATTTGCTGCGCCGGCTCTGCGATGCGGGTTATGCGGTGTCGCTGGAAACCTCCGGCGCGCTGGACGTGGCCGAGGTCGATCCGCGCGTCTCGCGCGTGGTCGATCTGAAAACGCCGGACTCCGCCGAAGTCGCGCGCAACCGCTGGGAGAATCTGCCGCTGTTGAACGCGCACGATCAAATCAAGTTCGTGATCTGCAGCCGCGGCGACTACGAATGGGCGCGCGGCATCGTCGCCGAACATGGTTTGGCCGAACGCTGCGACGTGCTGTTCTCGCCCAGCAAAGACCAGGTGGCGGCGCGCGACCTCGCCGATTGGATCGTCGCCGACCGCCTGCCGGTGAAGTTCCAAATGCAGTTGCACAAGATCCTGTGGGGCGACGAACCGGGGCGTTAGGGCCGGGAATGGGGAATCGGGAATGGGGAGTCGGAAGAGCGAAGCGCAGCGGCGATACGTCGCAGGCTGCCGCGATCGACCGAAACTCGATTCCGTTCCTACCGATTGACCACGGTTTCCCGCACCACCGCTCTCGCTCCTGACGATTCCCCATTCCCGATTCCCCATTCCCGAACAAACAGCATGAAACCCGCCGTCGTTCTCGTCTCCGGAGGCATGGACTCCGCCGTCGTTCTCGCCATCGCCCGCGAGCGCGGCTTCGCCATCGCCACCGGCTCGGCCTTCCCCGTCACCGTCGACCGCATCGCCGCCTTCGCCGAGAAGGCCGCCAAGCGGGGCGTCGTCCTCGTCCCGGTTTCCGCGCTGGCGGAGGCGCGCCGCTCGTGAGCCGCAAGCAGAAATCCATCGACGACCTGCCCTATCGGCCCTGCGTCGGGGTCGCGCTCTTCGACCCGAAAGGCCGCGTCTGGGTCGGCCGGCGCGCC
>JADZBF010000362.1 GCA_020852215.1 Lysobacter sp.
ACAGCCTTGGCTGGCGTCGGAAACTGCTTGCCCCTCATCCGGCCCTTCGGGCCACCTTCTCCCCGCGATGCGGGGAGAAGAAATAACGTCGCATTCGTCGGGCGCTACAGCGAGAGAACAATAACGTCGCGTTCGTCGAGCGCTGCGGGGAGAGAAGAATAACGTCGCGTCCGTGGGTGGTGCAGTGCGAAAGGGACGTCTCGTTCTCGCTCGCTTCGCGAACGAAAAGGATACGACTTACCCTACCTCGGCGCCCGCCGAAATCGCCTCCACGATCCGCGTGAACACCTCGTCCATCGAGCCTTCGCCGTCGACGACTTTCAGGGTGCCGCGTTGGCGGTAGAAGTCGATCACCGGCGCGGTGACGTCGTTGTAGATGGTCAGTCGGTTGCGCACCGCTTCGGGGGTGTCGTCGGCGCGACCTTCGGCTTTGGCGCGGCCGGCGAGGCGCTCGACCAGTTTCTCGGTGTCCACGTCGAGCTGCACGGCGTGATCCATCGGCTGGCCGATGCGGGCGAGCAATCGGGTCAATGCGTCGGCCTGCGCCAGATTGCGCGGGTAGCCGTCGAGGATGAAACCGCCGGCCACGTCCGGGCGCGACAGGCGGTCTTCGAGCATGCCGAGCAGGATCTCGTCCGACACCAGGTCGCCCCGCGCCATCACCGCTTTGGCCTGCAGACCCAGCGCGGAACCGGCGGCCACTTCGGCGCGCAGCAAGTCGCCGGTCGAGATGTGCGGCACTTGCAAGTGGTCTTTGAGTCGCACCGCTTGAGTGCCCTTGCCCGATCCGGGGGCGCCGAGGAGAACCAGTCGCATCGCATGCTCCGTCAAGAAGAGAGAAATCCGGGGGCTCCGGCGCCGAAGGCGGCCAGAAGCCATGACCTCCCCAGCTTAACCGGTCGCCGCGTTGCGCCCAACCCGTCTACGACCAAAATCGAACGGCTCACCGTGCCGGTCCGATCGACGCGTCAAGGTTCCGGGCGTCAGGGGTCGGCGCGTCGCGAATTCGCCGCTAGACTTTCACCGCTAGACTGCTGCCCCACGGCCAAGACCGCTTCGTCGCGAACAGGCCGCCTTCCCCTCTCCTTGCGACCCGACACCCATGGCAACCGGAACCCTGCTCTACGCCCAATCCGGCGGCGTCACCGCCGTCATCAACGCCACCGCCTCGGCCGTGATCGCCGAAGCCCGCGCCCGCAAGATCAAAGTGTTGGCGGCGCGCAACGGCATCCTGGGTGCGCTGCGCGAAGACTTGATCGATACCTCGAAGGAATCGGCCGCCGCGATTCGCGCCCTCGCCCACACCCCGGGTGGCGCCTTCGGCTCATGCCGGGTCAAGCTCAAATCGTTGGAGCAGGATCGCGCGAAGTACGAACGCCTGCTGGAGGTCTTCAAGGCGCATAATGTGCGCTACTTCCTCTACAACGGCGGCAACGATTCGGCCGACACCGCGCTGAAAGTCTCGAAATTGGCCGCCGAATACGGCTACCCGGTCACCTGCATCGGCGTGCCCAAGACCATCGACAACGACCTGGCCGTCACCGATTGCTGCCCGGGTTTCGGTTCGGCCGCGAAATACACCGCCGTCTCGGTGCGCGAAGCCGCGCTGGACGTGGCGGCGATGGCCGAAACCTCCACCAAAGTGTTCGTCTACGAAGCCATGGGCCGCCACGCCGGTTGGCTGGCCGCCGCCGCGGGTCTCGCTGGCAACGGCCCCGACGAAGCGCCGCATCTGATCCTCTTCCCCGAGCGCGCCTACGACGAAGCCGATTTCCTCGCCAACGTGAAGAAAGTGGTCGAACGCGTGGGCTACTGCGTCGTCGTCGCCTCCGAAGGTATCCACACCGCCGACGGCACCTTCGTCGCCGATGCCGGCGGCGGCAAGGATGCCTTCGGCCATACCCAATTGGGCGGCGTGGCCTCGTATCTGGCCGGCAAAGTGAAAGACGAACTCGGCTACAAAGTGCATTGGACGCTGCCGGATTATCTGCAGCGCTCGGCGCGACATCTGGCCTCGAAGACCGACGTCGATCAAGCCATGGCCGCGGGCAAGGCCGCGGTGCAATTCGCGCTGAAAGGTTTGAACTCGACGATGCCGGTGATCAAGCGCGTCTCCGATGCGCCGTATCGCTGGAAGATCGAAGCCGCACCGCTGGAAAAAGTGGCGAATCACGAAAAGATCATGCCGCCGAACTTCCTGCGCAAAGACGGCTACGGCATCACCCCCGCTGCGCGCAGATACCTCGAACCGCTGATACGCGGCGAAACCCCGCCGCCCTATGGTCGCGACGGCATTCCGAAATACGTGACCTTGAAGAACGTCGCGATCAAGAAGAAATTGCCGGCTTGGAAGGGCTGAGCCAGTCATTTCGCTGCGTGGATGTGAAAAAAATTTGATATTCGTCGGAAGACGAACGCGTCGACGCGCGCGAAAGGCTCCGCGTCGATGCATGTGCCATAATTCGGCCCGAACAGGGGGATTTATGATGCCGACTCTATCTCGCGCGATGGCGATCTTTTCGCTTTCGCTCTGCGCGTTCGGCGCGCTCGCCCAAGACTCGCCGCCGCCCGCCGCATGTTGCACATTGGCGGACGGCACGATCGTCGAACTCGAAATCGCCGAACCGCTCAGCACCAAGACCGCGCAACGCGGGCAGCGTTTCAAACTTCGACTGGCGACGCCGCGTTACGCAGGCGAGACGCTGGTGCTTCCCGCGGGCATCGAAGGCGTCGGCGAAATCGTCCACGCCGACCGCGCGCGCGCCGCTGGCAAACCCGGCGAATTGTTGTTGGCCGCCCGCACGTTGAGCGGGCCCGATGGCGAGATCAAATTGCGCGGTTTCAAGTTCGGCGGCAGCGGCGAGAACCGCACCACGGCCGCGTTCTGGATTCCGCTCGGCTTCTTCGTTCGCGGCGGTCAGGTCGAAGTGCCGGTCGGCGCGCGCGCCCACGCCAAATTGTCCGGAGCGCATGCGTTCTCGGGAGCCGCTGCGACAGCTTCCGTTCCGATGTCGCCCGGCGCGGCCGTCGTCGCTCCCTCTTCCCCCGACCCGGCGCGCGAAACCGCGCCGGCCAACGGTGGCGCGGATACGCCACAACCTCGCCCTTGATCCACGTCTACTCTTCAGTCTCTTTACAGGAATTCCCGCATGCATCGTTTCAAGAAAGCCGCTCTCGTCCTCGCGCTCTCGGGCGCCGCGTTCGCCACTCACGCGCAAGACGCCGCGACCGCTCCGGCCGAGCAAACCCAAACAGCGCCCGCAGCCGCTCAGCCGGCGCCCGCCGAAGCGCTCCCCGAAGGCATTTCCGCCCCGCCGGAAGGCATGGGTCAGATCGTATTCTTCCGCCCGAGCAAAATGCTGGGCGCGGCGATCGGCTTCATCGTCCGCGAAGGCGAAGAGGAACTCGGCAAACTGCGCAATGCGACCTATTTCGTGCACGCCACCGCGCCGGGTCAGCACAGCTATGTCGTGCATTCCGAAGCCAAGGACGTGATGAACATCGAAGTCGAAGCTGGCGAGACCTACTTCGTCTCCGGCAGTTTGAGCATGGGCGTGCTGGCGGGCCGTCCGAACCTGTCGCCTTCGGATCAATCGACGTTCGAAGCCGCCGCGAAGAAATTGAAACCGTCGAAGCCGCTGAAGCCGAAAAAATAAGATCCGGCGAAAGCATCGCCCGTTTCGCGAAGAAGGCCGCTCACGCGGCCTTCTCTTTGCGCGTCACACGCGTCGGGTCAAATGCGATCCATCGCCGTCGAAACGGCACCGATGGCACGCTGCATTGATCGGGCGGCTTCCGACGGAACAGTGCGCGCGACCGTTTCGGCGAGCGCAAACGCCACCGCCATCCGCAACATCGTGGGCGCGACGTAAGCGCGATGCGTGCGATCGATCGAACGCATGTACAGCGCACCGAAGACGTTGCGATTGCGCACGCGGGTGCCGAGCGAAAAACGCGCATCGCCGTTCGGCAGTAGTTCCACCGCGGCGCAGGATCGGAATCGCAGATGTTTGTCGTCCGCACCGAGTACGACCTGGGCACAGCGATCGTTCGCGTCCACCGCCTGCCCGAGCACCGGATAGCGACCCGCGAACCGTTGCGGCGCTTCGCCCAACAGCGACGACACCGGGCATCCCAACGGCGAGGTCCGCAGCCCCAACGGTTTCACCAACGCATTGCGGAACGACATCAGCCGCGACACGCCGCTGGGGCGATTGCGCAGAAATCCTTCGAGCAAATCGGCGAGCAACACGCTGGCCGACGCCGACGGCAATTCGGCCGCGGGGACGTCCAATACGAAGTGATCCTGGTGATCGAAACCGTCCGCGAACTGATGCCGCAGCAAGGAATGCGTCGGCGGCGCATCGTGCGCTTGCACCGGCCGTCCGCGCGGCACGACCAGGAACCCGACCGGCCGTCGCCACCGCGCCAAGGCGCCGCGCACGCGACCCGAAACGCGACGCGTGAGGGCACAGAATCGTCCGCGCATCGATGTCGTGGCGGCTTTCAGCGACAACGCGATCGTCGGAACCGCATCGGCATCGATCGTGGGCAGCAAAGCGACCACCTCATCGGGCAATACCTCCGTGAGCGTCGGAATATCGGCGGCATCGGCCAGCACTTGCGCGCGCTGCGCAGGCGCCAAATCTCCGCCCAACTCGTTGGTGTGGCAGGACAGCGCGAACAAGGCCGGATGGCCCGCGTCGCGATCCAGCGGCAGGAATTGATGCCAGGTGCCGCCGCCGAAGCGCACGGTGAACAGGCTGTCGGGCGGAATTTCGACATGCCGCAGCGCGTCGACGAAGGCGCGAGGGTCGCGTTCGATCTGCGCCGTCGACGCCGTCGAGAACCGCAGGAGCGCGCCGCCGCTTCCGGAAATCGCGGTGAACACGCGATGGCCGGCATGACGGTGAAACGGGTGGCCCTGCGCACCGACCACGAAACTGTAAAGCGAACTGACGTCGCCGCGTTCGAAATCGGTACCGCCGATGCGCGCCGACGGCTCGTCAAGGGCGTCGACGTAGCTGTCGTGACCGCGCTGCAACGCCGCGGTGGCGGCGATCAGCGGGCTGCCGGCACCGATGCCGATTTGCGCGACCAATACCACCTCGACCGGCAATCCGCCCGAACACGAAGGCAAGCGCACGGTCGGAAAGGTGTCGATTTTGCGCGTCGTGCGGTTCGCCGAGCTTCGATCGGCGACGGCGGGATAAGCGGGACGACGACTCATGGGACGCTCTCCTCGCCCGCGTCGGCGACGCCGGCATCGGTCTTCCCGCCGCGAGCGCGCCGTTTGCTTTCCCGCTTCAAGGGACCGGCGACCGGGCACACCTCCGCCGCCCAGGCGAAGATCGTGTTGGTCAGCCGCTCGGGCACCAGCTTGAAATAGACGAATTGCCCGCGCTTCTCGCGCTGGATCAAACCGGCGTCCTCGAGAATGCGCAAATGCCCGGACAAGGCGGGCTTGCTGAAGTCGAAGCGGGCGGCGATCTCGCCGGCGGTCAGTTCGCCTTCGTTGAGATAGGCGAGGATCTTGCGGCGTGCGGTGGAAGCGAGGGCTTCGAAGACGCGGTCCATGGGGCACCCATTCGTTAATTAGGTAATTACCTAATTAATGTCCTACGTCACTACCCCTCCTGTCAAGCGCCCCGGGAGGCGACCGACTTCGCGGCGGCCATGGGGGGCGCTCCGGTACCGCCTACCCCACCGCCACCCGGTTCCGTCCTTCGCGTTTCGCGCGGTACCCAAATGCGCTTCGATCTCCCGCCGCAGCGCGCGTTCGGCCGCGGGGTCGAGCGCCGCCAAAGCGCGCTCGGACAACATCGCGGATTTGCGCAGATCGGTCTCGTACACGCGCTCGGCTTCGGCGTACAGCGCACGCGCGGCGGCGTCCATTTGCGCTTGCGTTTGCACCTGCGCCGCCGCCGTCGAAAAGACGAGCGCGATCAGCACGGACGCGCTTGCGCGCCGCGCGGTGTCTGCGAATCTCCTTCTCGCGGTACGACTCGCGGGATAGGGCTTCACCGGCCGTCGAGACGATCGGTCAGCCGCATGCCGCGCGCGAATCCCCAGGACTCGGTCGAACCTCGTAGACGTATCGGATCGTGCGCATGCTGCCCCCCGCAGACTCGCTATTGATCGCGCCGGTCGTCGTATCGCGCCCTCGTCGAATTTCGAGGACATCCTTCGAGGACATCGGCTTCCGCCCGACCGGCGACGGGGGCGGAAACGCCTCGATTCTAGGCACAGCCTGCGCAGCATCGCTCGGCGTCGATGCCGAACTGTGCGGCCGGTCAATCCCTTTCGTCGCTGCGATGTCGGCTGCGCGCGCAGCCGAGGCGGGGGCTTTCCGATGAGCGGTCACAGGCCGGGGCAGGAACCAGGCCTGTCAACGCTATCCGGATGCATTGCATTGCGAATTCGGCGGCCAAGGGGCTGTCCATCCGCGTGCGCGCTGCAGTGTCATCGCTCAATCGTGGATCGACATCCATTCCCATGCTCTGCCTGGCCGCGTCCCCGCGGGCGTGCGGCCCGCATCGCGGGCCGAACGCCGACGCGCGCGACCATCGCTTCGGATGATCGCGCGCGCTGGCGCGAACTCAGCGCAACCACATCCGCGCGCTGCGCGGCGGAAGACTGAAGCTGTAGTTCGCGGTGCCGATATTGACGACGTTGCCGGAACCGGTGGTATCGGTGTAGTTCGCGTACCACCACAACACGCTGTTGTTCATATTCACCGGCGCATTGACCGTACTGCCGCATTTGTTGATGCCGACGATACCCAGGCTGCCGCGGCGGAAGACGATATGGCACTGCCCGTGCGATAGCACCTGCATATCCGTGCCCTGCACCGCGTTATGAAAGCGGATCATGCCCTTGATATCGTTGCGCTTGTACGCGTTGACCCAACGGTTATCGCCGCTCTCGTTGTGGTCGGAATACACCATCGGCTTACCGCCGTTGCGGCCGAACAGGTAGGCATACGCCAAGGTTTCGTCGGTCGGATCCATCAGCGCATAGCGAAAACCGCTGTTGTTCGGGATGTCGTGCGTCACCGTGAAGGTCAAGGCGCGTGCGCCCTGCAGCGCTTGGCCATAGGCGCCCGGGTCGACCAACGCGCTCATGCTGCCGCCGACGGAGAATGCGCCCCGGAGCTGGTTCTGCAGCGGGAAATCGTAGGCCGCGTGGTTGGTGTTCTGCAGATACGGTTGCAGGAAGCGATCGTATTCGAGGTTGCCCGAACCAGCGCCGGTGATGATTTCGCCGAAGACATACATCCCGTTCTTGATGTCGGCGGTCAGCACACCGTTGATGTGCGCGAAGGGCATATGCTTGGCGGCGTCGATGCGGAAGCCCTTGACGCCGATCGCCTTCAGTTGCCGCAGATATTCCTGCTGCTGCGAGATCACCCAGGCGTTCGATTTCAGATCCGGCAACCCGACGTCTCTGCCGCCACCGCACAACCGCCAGTTCTGCACTTGCCAGACGTCGTTGTAGTCGGCGATGCAGCGCGTTTCGCCGAAGTCGCTCGCGCTCAGAAAATTGAAGCCCAGATTGCCGAACAGACGAATACCGTTGTAGTAAGCGGTATTGCCGGCATAGTTGCCCAACAGGGCGGCGCCGGGATAATTGAGATCGCTTCGACTCTGCGCTTCGTTCGCCATGTGGTTCATCAACACATCGGCGTAGACATGGACGCCCTTCGCATTGAGCGCGGTGACCATCGAGCGGAACGCGGCGGTATCGCCCAAGGGATGATGGATGACGCGGTAGTCCTGCGGCTGATAACGCGCCCACCACGCGGGGCCTTCCGATTTATAGGCCGGCGCGACCAACACCGCTTTGTAGCCGGCCGATTTGATTTCGGCGGCGCGTGCCTGCACGTCGCCGTAACGCCAATTGAACGCGTGCAACACGGCGTCCGCGCGCGCATCGGCGGCGGCGCCGCCGATCAACAGCAACGCGGCGCATAAGCGGGAAAGCGAGGAACGAACGGGGGATTTCTCGACGGTTTCCTCAGCGGTTTTCTTGACGGCACGCATGCGAACTCTCCTGAAATGAATGACGAACCCCGGTTCGGGGCGGTGTTTCCCTGGCGCGCGTTCGCGTGTGGGCGAACGCGCATCGACGTTCGACGCGCCCCTGTTCGCACACATCGGTGCCGCAACGCGATGCGTGCGATGCAACGCGTGCGGCGGATGAATGCTAGAGCGCAATCGCGGCGCAGCACTCGACGTGAAAACGTATTCAACTCATTCTTGTCGCGATTGCGGAACGCCATCGCAAATGCGGTCGACCAATCGCATTGCGATGTTGAATATGTCGAACGCGATGCGTGCGCGACGATGACATGCGAACACGCCGGCAGCAGCGAGCGCGGCGACGGCTTGGACGACGGCTTGGGCGGTGGGCTCGCTTCGAAGCCCGAAGAGGGTGTTATGCTTTGCGCAAGAAACAGGTCTTCAACACCAGACCTTTGATCTTGTCGGAATGGCCTTCGATGTGTTCCGGGTCGTCGGCGATCAAGCGAATGTTCTTGATCGTCGTGCCCTGCTTGAGCGGGATCGACGAACCTTTGACCTTCAAGTCTTTGATCACGACGACGGTATCGCCTTCCTGCAGGCGGTTGCCGTTGCTGTCGCGCACGTCGACGGCCGTTTCCGCGCCGGCATCCGCCGTGGCCGACCACTCGTAACCGCAGTCGGCGCAGACCAGTTGCGCGCCGTCTTCGTACGTATTGGTCATCCCGCACTGCGGGCAAGAGGGAAGCGTGGTCATCGGCATTCTCGGCGGGGCGTGGCGTGTTGAAGCGAGGCGTGCGAAGCGAGGCCTGCGGCGCCGAGTGGGCGTCGCGGCGCGCTATTGTCGGCGCCCGCGTCGCATCGGGCAAGCGCGCATCATTCCAACGCCGGCCACACCGACGCATCCAGCGTCTCGCGATAGCCGTGCCACGCCGCATACGCCAACCACGGCATGAACACGCCGAGTCCGAGCAAACCCGTGGCGAAACCGAGCGCGGTGATCGCGACGATCAGCCCCGCCCACAGCGCCATCACGCCTTTGTTGCGCAGCACGGCGTTGGCGCTGGAGATCGCGGCGGTGACCATGTCGACATCGCGATCCGCGATCATCGGCAGCGAAAACGCCGCCACCGCGAAGGTCACGCCCGCGAAGATCGCGCCGACCACTGAGCCGATGCCGAGAAATTCCCACACCGCCGTCGGGTTGCTTTCGTCGATCGGAAAGAAAGCGCCGACCATCATGCCCGCGCGCGACCACAGCAAAATCAAAATGCCCTGCACCAGGGCGTACACGCCCGCCTGCCCGACCACGCGCCGCGCGAGCACGAAGGAATCCGCGAGCGTCGGCGTGCGCCCGCGTTCCAGCCCGCGACTGACGCAATACAGGCCGACGCAAATCAACGGCGCGATGAACACGAAGCCGGACAGCAGCGTCGCCAACAACGCGAACCGTCCGAGCCGCCATGCGAGATAGGAAATACCGGCGCTCACCAGCACGATGACCACGCCGAACACGAAACTCAAACCGGGCGCGCGTCGCAAATCGCGCCAACCCGCGCGCAGCCAGCGCCACGGCGCATCGAAACCCAGCGTGGCGCAAGGCACCACGAACGGCCGCGAGGGATCGGATGAAGGTACCTCGTTCTGCTCCATGATGTCTGCGCCCCGCACTCGCACGAACGTGGCCTTGAGGATACTCGCGGCGCCGCATCGACGCCACGCGCGGGATGCGCGACAGATGCGCGACGGATGCTGCAGTGCAACGTATTTCCGATCGGCCTCTTCGCCGCGCACGCGTGCGATGCGAAGTCGTTCGCGAAAACCCGCGCGATGCTGCGCTGCAGCTTGCCCCTTCGGCCAATGTCGGCGTTTCCGGCAACGTGGCTCAATGCCGCGAACGTCGAACCGAGGATCTGTCGATGACCGCGAGTGCTTTTCTTTCCCGTGCGGCGATTCGCGCCGCTGCCGCAATCCGCGCACGCGCGCCGTCGAAGGCGAGCACCTCGCGCGCTGGCGTCTCTCGACGATACGGCATTGCCGTCTTCGCGCTGCTCGCCGCGTCCGCTTTCTGCGCGCCCGCGTTCGCGCAAGTCGAAGTCACCGGCTTCGGCAGTAATCCCGGTAATTTGCGCATGTTCAAGTACGTGCCGACGGGATTGCCGGCTAGCGCGCCGATGGTGGTGGCGATGCACGGCTGCGCGCAAAGCGCCGCCAGTTACGACGCCGAATCCGGTTGGCAAATGTTGGCGAATCGTTGGCGCTTCGCCTTGTTGTTGCCGCAACAGCAAAGCGCGAACAATTCCAGCAGTTGCTTCAATTGGTTCGAAGCGGGCGACACCGCGCGCGGGCAAGGCGAGGCGCTGTCGATCAAACAAATGGTCGATCGCATGATCGCCGATCACGGCGTCGCGCCGACGCGCGTGTACGTCACCGGCTTGTCGGCGGGCGGTGCGATGACCTCGGCGATGCTCGCGACGTATCCGGATGTCTTCGCCGGCGGCGCGATCGTCGCGGGGTTGCCGCATCGTTGCGCTACCTCGCAAAGCGCGGCCTTCAGTTGCATGAACCCCGGCAGCGATCTCACGCCTGCGCAGTGGGGCGACAAAGTGCGCGCCGCGAGCGGCTGGACCGGGCCGTGGCCGATCGTTTCGATCTGGCACGGCGACGCGGATTTCACCGTCAGGCCGATGAACGCGACCGAGAGCATGGAGCAATGGACGAACGTCCACGGCATCGATCAAACCGCGGATGTCGCCGACACCGTCGGCGGTTTTCCGCATAAGGTTTACAAGAACGGCAGCGGCAAAGCGCTGGTGGAAACGTACAGCATCACCGGCATGGGCCACGGCACGCCGGTCGACCCGGGCACCGGCGAAACGCAATGCGGCACGGCCGGCGCGTACTTGCTCGATGTGAATCTGTGTTCGAGTTACTACATCGGCCGCTTCTTCGGTCTGGACAATCTGGACGGCGTGCCGCCGACGGCGACGCTCACCGCGCCCGCGAGCGGCGCGACCGTGAGCGGTAACGTCGCGCTGGCCGCCTCCGCCAGCGACAACATCGGCGTGGAACGTGTGGAATTCCTGCTCGACGGCGCTTTGATCGGCAGCGACACCAGTGCGCCCTACGCGGCCAACTGGAACAGCGCGACAGCGACCAATGGCGCGCACACGCTGCATGCGCGCGCGGTGGATCTCGCCGGCAACACCGGTGTGTCCGCGCCGGTCGGCGTCACCGTGACCGGCGGCGGACAAACCGCGCCGGTCACGCTGCAATTCCAGAACGAAAACGCCAACGACGGTTACGTCAAAGCCGCTGCGAACGGCACCGCACCCGCGGTGGGCACGCTCGAATCGTCGATGGGCCTGGCGATCGGTCGCGGCACCGACGGCAAATTCAATCGTGCAGTGTTGTCGTTCGACACGTCATCGCTGCCGGACGGCGCGACGATCGTGTCGGCGACGCTGACCGTGACTTATCGCAGCGCTTCCGGCGACCCGTGGAGCAATCCCGCCGGCAATTCGCTGGTCGTCGACGCGAACCGCGGTTGCATCGGTGCCTGCAC
The DNA here is from genome assembly GCA_020852215.1 of Lysobacter sp. Taxonomy (GTDB): domain Bacteria; phylum Pseudomonadota; class Gammaproteobacteria; order Xanthomonadales; family Xanthomonadaceae; genus Lysobacter_I. Next base: position 11,587 of record JADZBF010000362.1, read on the forward strand.
CATCGAAACCGGCGATTGGGGCGCGGCCGTCACCGCCGGCGCGGTGACGCAGTTGCTGCCGTTCTCGGGCGGCACGCAAACCAGCGCGCCGTTCGGCGCGGCAGGGATCGCGGCGATCGATAAAGCCGGACGCACGCAGCTCAGATTGCGCTTCGCGAGCAATCAGACGGCGACGAATTACCTATGGATCGGCAACGGCACCGGCGCGATGCTCACTGTCGTGTATCGCTTGAATTAAGCCGCGCCGACCGCGGCAGTAGGGAGCTAGGTATTTCGTGTATCGCGACCGGTTTCAACGAAGCCACCATACGGCGTCGGCTTGAGGGACTTGTTAGAGCACCGGCTAGATGATTGGGATTTTGGTTTGATCCCATCGAATCTGTAGGGGCTCCTTATCGCGCCACGCGCCAATGTGAATATGCGGGTTTCTGCACATGCCATTGTTGCCGACTTTTGCGAGGACTTGGCCGGCTTTGACCTTATCGTTCTTCTTCACGATGGGTGACTGGATGTGTGCGAGAACAATAAATGTTCCGTCTTGCGCTCGCAGAGTAAGGGAAGAGGCTGGCGGCACTCCCATAACGCCGGGCTGATTTGTGGCTGGATTGATGTGGATATTGACGATTTCACAATCGCAAGGCGAAAGAACATCTTGATTCCATCCATACCAATCTTCATTCGTGAGCCCGTCGGACTTAAAAGCCCGCATAAAAGCACGGCTATCGTGCTTTACGAACTCTTCGGGAACGCAATCCTGGCCCAGAGCATCGCCGAGATAGGGAAGTTCGTCGGCGGCATGTTCAGCGCATTTGTAGCTCATGCTGAAGAGGGGATGCGCTAAAAACTGGTCAGGGCTTGAGCCGGACTGAGCCTGAGCGCTAGTTGTGAGCGAAAGGAGGAGGGCGAGTCCAAGTAGGCGAGCTTTGATTGTCATCACAGTCTCATACACATGTGTCACGGCGGTCTATCAGCCGTAATCGGCGTCATCGGAGCAATAGGGGCGCGATGGAGCGGCGTGAAAGTCGCCGCTCCTGCGCATGGCAGGCGGCGTATGGCGCGTGTTATATGAAAGCGCCGCGCGCGCGTTCACTTCCCTTTCGCGTCGGATTTCTTGCGCGCTTCGTCGCCTACCGGCGCTCCCACTTCCGGGGTGCTGCGCTCAATGACTTTGATCGCCTGATCGGGCGACGGCGGCGGGCGTTCCGGCGGAATATCGATGGGTCGGCGCGAGAACGGAACTTCCGGCGTCGGTTCTTTGGAGACTTCCACCTTCGGATCGAACACCGCGCTCTTGTACGTGGTGCCCGCGAGCGGCGATTCGTTCTTGGGGGCCGGCGGCGGCGGTTCTCGCATGCCCACCAAGTATTTGTAGGGGTCGAGACGATCGCGAAACACGATGGTCATCACGATCATGCTCAGCAACACCGCGGCGACCGCGATCGGCCCCGCGGAGGCGGGACGATTGAGCCGACCGATCAACGACGGCGAAGACGCACGACGCTTCGCGGCCGCGATCGGCCCATCGCGCTCGACGTCGAATAAGGGCGCATCGGCGGCGGGCGGCACAGCGTCTTTACCGCGACGCGTCGCCTCGGACGTTTCTCTCTTCGGCGGGGTGCCGGATTCGGCTTTCGATGCCGATGGCAAAGCGACATCGATGTCGGCGAACGCGGGCGGTTCGGCGAAGGGGTCTTGCTCCATCGCGCCGTCTTCCTCGGACAGCAAGGGCACCAGCATCTTGCGCAATTCCGCGCCGTCCACCAAGCGCAGGGTCTTGGCCTGGGCCGCGGCGCGCGCGGCGGACGGCGTGAACTCGCCGCTGGTGGCCAGGATGGCGCCTTCGGCCCGCTGCTCGGCCGCCACGTCCAACAGCGCGTTCACCACGTTCTG